>VXSY01000268.1 GCA_009837725.1 Gammaproteobacteria bacterium
CCCCATCCACCGTGGAGGCGACCCTCGACGACGCCCAAAGCATGATCCCCTCAGCCGCCGTCTCGAAGTTCCCCGAACTCGCCATCACAGCCCAAATCACCGAAGGCCGGACCGTAGGCGGCACGATCGCCGCCCAATCCGAACCAACCCTCGCCACACCGTCATCTCAACCCACACTGTCGCTCCACCCCTCAACGCTCCCTCGCGCCCCTGAATAGGCAATCCCACGACACCCCTGCTGGCGGGCGCTACTCTCTCGAAGTACGCCGAAAAACGTCGGTGCCGAGCGCGAGGTTCAGCCGCGAAGGCGCATGGGTCCCGGCAACTCGGTTTGCATTGACGACGGGTCGATTCGAGCCTATTTTTCCGGCGCAGGCGCTCCGGTGTGCGTGGCTGGCGTGGGCATGGAGACTTCGGTGGAGAGTTTGCCTCGGGTTGCGGCGCTGTCCGACCGGTTGGAGTTGGCCTGGCCGAACGGTCAGCGCAGCCAGCATCTGTACTACTGGTTGCGGGAGAACTGTTCCTGCCCGCAATGCCGGCATGCGGATGCGTGGGAGCGGATCGCCGACTTCATGGCGATTCCACTCGACATCAAGCCGGCCGCCGTATGTGCCGACGAGGGCGGCCTGCACCTCACCTGGCCGACTCACGACGCGCCCTGCGAAGGCACACACTATGGCTGGCCGTGGCTCGACGACCACCGCTCCGAGGCCGAGGCTCGGCTGGCGCGCAAGCGTCGGGCGCAAGCCTGGTCGCTGCCGGTTCCCACCAAGCCCGAGCTGTCCGCCCCGTTCGCCGGCGTCATGGCCGACGATGGCGAGCTAGGGCGCTTGCTGGCGCACATCGACACGAAAGGCGTTGGCTTCGTGACGGGCGTGCCGGGCGACGAACTTGCCGTGACCCGCATCGCCGAGCGAATCGCCTTCGTCGAGGAGTCGCACTTCGGCCGCGCCTTCGACGTGGTGTCCAAGGTGCGACCGGAGAACCTGGCGTTTACGTCCGGTGCGCTCCATCCGCACAACGACCTGTCGAGCCGCGCACACCTGCCGGGCGTGCAGCTGCTCCACTGCCTGCGCAACAGCGCCAAGGGCGGAGACAGCGTGCTCGTGGACGGCATTGGAGCAGCGATGCGCCTCAGGAGGCAGGAAGAGGAAGCGTTCCGGCTCTTGAGCACGCACAAGGTGAGCTTCAGTTCCGAGGCGCGGGACTGGCAGATCGTCAATCGCGCCAGCGTCGTCGAGGTGGATGAGGACGGGGACATCGTCGGTACCCGCCTGCACCCGGCCTTGCTTGGGCCCGTGGACATCGAGCCCGACGAGCAAGCGAGCTTCTACCGCGCGCATCGCGCGCTGCTCGGCATCACCCTGGAGCCCGACTTGCAGTTCACGTTCCGCCTCGGCGAGGGCGAATGCGTGATCTTCGACAACGTGCGCATCCTGCACGCACGAACGGCCTTCGACTCCGGCAGCGGCGACCGGCATCTGAAGGGATGCTACGTGTGTCGCGACGATCTCTACAGCCGGCTACACGTCCTGCAGAGGGGTGCCGCGGATCACCGGCTGCGATAGCGCCGTCGTAGCCTGCATGAGTTGCCGTTGGCGTCCGAGCCAATCCGCATGCACAAGCATCGCGGCGGGGCGCTCGAGGCCCTCGCGGCTCACGTCTTGGCAGAAGACCCCGCAGGCAAGTGGATGCCAAGCTGGGCGAGCGTCTCCGCAAGCGTGGGCTTGCCGAGACGGATGCGTTCGTCGTTGAGCAGATACGTGAAGACGAAGCCGAGGCTCAGCAGGAACACGCCGATGAGGAAGCAGTAGATGACCGCGCGGTCCGGGTGTTGGTCCTTGAGGTAGCCGACGTAGAGCGGGCCAAACACGCCCGCCGCGGCCCACGCCGTGAGGAGTGCGCCGTAGATGACCGACATGCGGCGGCTGCCGAACACGTCCACCACGAAGGAGGGCATGGTGGCGAAGCCGCCACCGAAGCAGAGCAGCACATAGCAGACGAGCGCCGAGAACACCCACGGGTTGGTTTCCGTCATGAGCACGCCAAACACCACCATTTGGCTCGCGAGCAGCACCCGGAAGATGCGCACGCGGCCGATGCGGTCTGAGAGATAGCCCCACACCAGCCGGCCGACGCCGTTGCACAGGGAGCTCACCGCGATCAGCGTCGCGCCATATTGCGCCAGCACCTCCGGTTCGAGCGTCGCGTCGGCCAAACCCCAAACGTCTTGCAGGAGCGCGGATTGGAAGCTGATGACGGAGATGCCGGCGGCGATGTTGAAGAAGAACACGAGCCACATGAAGGCGAACTCCGGCGAACGCAGGCACTCGCCCACAGTGGCCCGATCGAGCGCGTCCGTGGCCGCTGACGCCTGTCCGGGAGCTGCGGACTCGGGCGGGTCCACCAAGACGGCCGCCGACGGGATGAGCACCGCCGCAAACAGCACGCCGAGCGAGAGGAACACCAGCGCCAGATCGCCGTCGCTGCGCACGACCAAGAGAGGCGCTAGCACCTTGCTCAGCAGGAAGGCACCGACGCCGAAGCCCATGACGACGATTCCCGTCGCAAGCCCCTTGTGGTCCGGGAACCACTTGGCCGTCGTCGCAACCGGCGTCACATAGCCGAAGCCGATGCCGAGGCCCCCGATGACGCCGTAGCCGATGAAGAAGAGCAGCAGGTTGTCCACCTGCAACGCGAAGCTGCCGATCAAGTAGCCTGCGGAGAAGAGCAGCGCACCCGCCAGGGCCAGCTTGCGCGGGCCGAGCTTGGGCAGCAGCGCCCCGCCGATGGCAGCGGCAATGCCGAGCGTGAAGATGGTGATGGAGAAGGCCCAGGCCGTGTCGGTGAAGGACCAGCCGAGTTCGCGCACGAGCAGCGTTTGGAAGAAGCTCCAGGCATAAACGGTGCCGAGACAGATCTGCAGCGTGGTGCTGGCCACCAAGATGACGCCACGCTGCACGGAGAGAGGCAAGGCCACGAGGTCAATCCCGGCGGCCGCCAGCGACAAGGCGGAACAGGCGCGCAAGCTGTCCGGCCTCGTCCTGGCGTTCAAGCACGCGCGCTTCGGGCGCGTCCCCGCCGCGCTGTACTAGATTGGCGGCATAGGTCAACAGTTCACCGATCGGGCGGGCGGCCAGATTCACGAACCACAGCGCAGCGAAGACGCCTACCACGAAGACGGCGCAGATGAGATAGATCTGCTGCCCTATGGCGCGCTGGATCTTGAGCGCGATGAGGCCGGTGTCCATTCCTACGTGCACGTTGCCGGCGAATCCCGCGAGGATGGGGCTGCCCACCTCCACGAAGTCGCCCATGCCGGGCAGGCTGCGCTCAACGGTTTCCGTGTCGGTGGTGTCGCTGGCAAGAATCTCCTCGGGAATCCCGGGCACGAAGGTGTGGGCGAGGAACTCGCCGGTCTCGTCGGTGATGTAGATGTAGCGGATGCCCTGGATTTCGACGAACTGATCCACCAGCGACTGCAGCGCCGCCAGGTCGCGGTTGAGCAGGATGTCGACGCTGGAGTCGGCGATGGTCTTGGCGATGTCGCGGCTGTTGCTGACGTATTCCTGGGTCAGCTGGGTGTCCACCGTGTACACCGCGAGCGACGCGGTGGCGACGCCGATGAAGCCAAACAAGGCAAACACGCCAAACAGCGTCTTCTGGAACAGGCGCCGGATGCGGAACGGGCCAAGAATGACGGCGTGCTCTTCCGAGCGCGCGGCCTCGTTTTCGGTCGCTTCCGTCATGTTCTGGCAAACCTCTCGCACCAGTCAGCCAAGGTCACGGCGCGCCCTTGTGGGCGCGCCTCGTCCATCTTTGGTGGTTGCGTCATGCCTTGGCAAACCTTGCATGCCAGTCGGTGAGCGTAACGAAGCGATTGTCCCGCACCACGGTGTAGTACACGCGCTGAAGTCCCTGACGCCGTTGCGGCGAGAAGGAGACGCTCTCGCCGATGCCGAGGTCGAAGTCCTGCACCGTGAACATGGCCGCTTCGAGCGCTTCGCGGGACGGCTCTGGGCCAAGTCGCCGCAACACCTCCACCATCAGCTTCGCGTTGAGGAACCCCTCTAGGCTGACGAAGCTCTGCGCGAAGGCCGTGTAGGACTCGGTGACCAGTTGCGGCGGCGGCGAAGGATCGTGGCGCAGCATCAGTTCGCGGTATTCGCGCACGGCCGGGATGGTGGTGTCCTCGTAGCTCGGCACCACCTGCGAGTTCACCAGCAGATCCGTGTAGCGGCTGCTGTCTTCGCGCACCCCGGCAAGGAGCTTCAGCAGGTTCTCGCTGCCGACGAAGGACAGGTTGGCGATGGGCACGCGGAGCCCCAAATCCACCGCATCACGGGCGAAGGCAGCGCAGGCGGCATAGGCACCGATGCAGATC
>VXSY01000281.1 GCA_009837725.1 Gammaproteobacteria bacterium
GGCGGGGGGACGCGGGCGCCGCCGGAGCGCTTCTGCCGCAGGTCGCGATCGGCGCCCGCCCCGACGCCGGCGACGCCGACCGCGGGCTGGGGCGGGAGGTCGGCGGCGGGGTGGCCTGGACGCACCCCGGACTGGGCCTCGGCCTGCGCCTGCGCGGCCGCCGGCTGGTCGCCCACGAGGCCGCGGGGGCGGGGAGCTCCGGGCTCTCCGTGCAGTTCGCCTTCGATCCGCGCCCGGACAGCGCGCTGGGGCCTTCGCTCGCCCTGCGGCGCGACCTCGGCAGTCCGGCCAGCGGCGTGCAGGCGCTGCTCGCCCGGGGCGCCGCCGGCGCCCCGGGCGCCCGCGTCGCGGAGCCGGCGGCGCTGACGGCGGAGGCCAGCTGGGGACTGCCGGCCTTCGGCGCCCGCTACGTCGGCAGTCCGCGCCTGACCTGGGGCGCGGGGCCCCGCATGCGCGAACTCGGCGTCGGGCTGCGGCTGGCCCCGGCGCCCGCCGCCGGCGCCGCGGAGGGGTCGCTGGACATCGGGGCGGTGCGCCGGGACCTCGCCCGCGGCCCCGCCGAGCATGCGGTGCGGCTTGCCTTCCGGCGCCCGCTCGGCGGCGACCGGCCGGCGGCGGGGAAGCGGCGCCCGGACGCAGGCGGCCTGCCGCTCGCCGGAGAGGGCCCGGCGGCGCCCGCCCGCAGAGCGCCCGCCGGCGCCGGCGCGCGGCCCCGGGGGGCCGTGGCGGCGCCGCCGCCGCCCGCGCGCCGGCCCCGCGGCGCCGCCGCGGCCCGCGCGGCCGCCTTGGCGCCCGCGCTGCCGGGAACCGGCGCGGTTCCTTCGCCGGCGCAGGGGCTCCTCGTCGCCTGCGGACGCACGCTCCATCTCCAGATCGGCGCGTTCGCCGTGCGCGGCAACGCCGAGCGCCTCGCGCGCCGGATGCGCAGCCTCACCGAACTGCCGGTGCGCGTGGCGCCGCCGGACAGCCGAACGCCGCTGCACCGCGTCCGGCTCGGCCCGCTGCCGCTAGGCGCCACCGGGCCCGCCGGCGAACAGGCGTCTCGCCCAGGCGCCCGAATCACGATGCACTGACCTTGCCTCGGCGGCCGGAACCTGCCGACTTCCAAACGGTAGGCACCGTGTACTCCGAGGCGTCCCTGGGGATGGCTGCACGGCGTCTGGTATCCGGTCGCGTCAGTCCGGCAGGCCAAGCACTCGCTTGGAGACGATGTTGAGTTGCACTTCCAACGTGCCGCCGGCGATGGTCAGGGCCTTCTGCCGCAGCCAATCGCGGGTGGCTTCGAGGTCGTCGTCGGCGAATGCCTCGTCGCTCCAGCCAATCCCGTTCAGGCCCATCGCGTCCAGCAGCAGCTCTTGCGACATCTGGGTGTTTACGGCGCCGGTGAGCTTGACCGCGGAGGAAGCGAAGCCCGGGGCCCGGGCTGAGGTCTCCTCGATCACACGCTGCCGGGTTAGGCGCTGGGCTTGGTCGTTGACTCGGCAGTCGATGAGCCGGCGCCGGAGCCCGGCATGGTTCATGCGTCCGCCGCCATCGAGGCCCACTTGCGCGACCATGCGCTCGGCGAGGCGATTGTCGTCGTCGCGTCCGCCCTGGGAGCCGGAGGTGTTGATGCCGGCGTGGGTGGAGCGCTCGAACTGCAGCAGGCGCTTGCCCACCGTCCAGCCGTTGTCCACGCCACCGACGATGTCGTCGGCATTTGCCTCGGCGTCCTCGAACAAGGTCTCGTTGAAGGGCGAGGCGCCGGAGATGAGGCGGATGGGACGCACCACCACGCCCGGCTGGTGCATGTCCACCAGCACGAGGCTGATGCCGAGGTGCTTGGGCTTGTCAGGGGAGGTGCGGACCAGCACGAAGATGTAGTCGGCCTCCATTGCGTCCGAGGTCCAGACCTTGCGGCCGTTCAGCACGAGGCGGTCGCCGTCGCGGACGGCGCGGGTGGCCAGGCTCGCAAGGTCGGAGCCGGCACCAGGCTCGGAATAGCCCATGGCCCAGCCGCCTTCGCCGCGGGCGATGCCGGGCAGCCAGCGCTCTTTCTGCGCGTCGGTGCCGTACTCGAGCAAGGTGGGGCCGATGTAATTGACGCCGCAGCCGGTGAGAGGAGGGCGGGCGCCGATGCGTCCGAGTTCCTCGATGAGGACTCCGTACTGCTCCTTGGTCAGCTCGTCGCCGCCGTAGCGCTTGGGCCATGACGGGACGGTCCAGCCACGCTCCGCCATGCGTTCAAGCCAGAGCAGGGCATCTCGATCCAGTGCTTGCCTACGGCTGCCCCACGGAATCGGACCGGGGCCGCGCACGCCTTCTGGGCAGTTTCCTGCCAGCCAGGCGCGGGTGTCGCTGCGGAACTCGCGAAGTTCGCTTGCCTGCGTCATGCTCAATCGGCCATTGCCCATTCGTTGTCGGCATCCTCGCCAGCGACGGTGGAGCGTGCCATCACGCGGGCTTGGTCGGGCGGCCAGGGGTGGCCGCGATGGAGGACGCAGCGGTTGTCCCAGATGACGATGTCGCCGGGCTGCCAGCGGTGCTTCCAGGTCCTCGGTGACTGGCTGGCTTCCGTAGTCAGCCGCCGGAGCAGGCGTCGTGACTCCTCGCGATCCTCGCCGACGATGTGGCTGGCGTGGCGCCCCACGAAAAGGTTGGGGCGTCCCGTGGCCGGATGGATGCGCATGAGCGGATGGATCACCGGCGGCAGGTGGTCGAGTTCGGCATCGTTCAAGAGTTCAAGGCCGCCGTGCCAGGCATGGCTGAAGCGATAGCTGTGGACGGCTTCCTTGTCGCTGAGCCATTCCTGCATGGCGCCATCTAGAGCATCCCAGGCGGCGCGAAGGTCTGCCCATTCGGTTTCGCCGCCTCGGTCGGGCACGACGTGGGCGGCGAGGATGGACGCCTTCGCACCGACGCGCTTGTAGGAACTGTCCGAATGCCATTGCTGGTTGCCGCGCTGGAAGCGCGCCTGCAGGGCCTCGGCGTCCACCACGTTGCCGTCCTTGTCGACGTTGGAGATGCGGCCGAGCTTGGTGAGGCTCGTCTTGGCGGTGCGCTTGAGACCCATCTCCAGCCGCCCGAACCGGCGCGTGAACGCGATATGATCCGCATCGCTCAGGTGCTGACTCGGAAACAGCAACACCGCATGTTCGTGCCAGGCAGCTTCGATGCGATGGAACGCCTCGTCGTCGATCGTGGCGAGATCGACATCGCGCACCACCGCGCCAAGAGTCGAGTCGAGCGGTTCGATTCGCATGGCATCCTGCCCGGCAAGCGGAGAATCCGCCACTGTATCACTGCTCTTGTCTGCCTTGCTGCGCTTGTGCCGGCGGTCGGGGCGACGGTGCGGCAAACCCTGTCGAACGGCGACACCTATGTCGGCGAGGTCGTCGATGGCGTGAAGTCGGGCCAGGGGGAGTACGTCTGGGCGGATGGCCATCGCTACGTCGGTGGCTATCGCGCGGACCGGATGCACGGCACCGGAACCTTCACCTGGTCCGATGGTCGCGAGTACGAAGGCGAGTTCGTCGACGGGCGTCGCCATGGGCAAGGCGTCTTGAAGCTAGCGAACGGAGACGTTTACGACGGCGCTTTCGTCGCCAATGCGATGACCGGCAAGGGCACCTACACCTTCGACAATGGCGATGTGTATCAGGGCGACTTCGTGGCTGGCGAACGCACCGGCCAGGGGGTGCATGAGTGGAGCAACGGCAGCCGCTACGAAGGCGGCGTCCGCGGCGGGTTGCCACACGGCGTCGGCGAGTTCACGCGCCCGGACGGCTGGACCTATCGCGGCGAATACGCGGCCGGTACCCGCCACGGCCACGGCGACCTCACTTGGCCCAACGGCAACCGCTATGTCGGCGCCTTCGCCAGCGACCAGCGCAACGGCTTCGGCTATCTGCACTGGCGCGACGGCGCGCTCTATCGGGGACACTTTGCCGCCGGTAGCCCGCATGGTGCCGGCGTCAAGGAGACGCCGGAGGGGGAGCGCTTCTTCGAGTACTGGATGCAAAACAGCCTCGTCTCCTCGCAACGCATCGAGATCCGTCCTGCCTGTCGCCTCACCCATGCCGGCGCCGAGTGGATGTTCGACGGCGACACCTGCGTGAACGGACTCGCGCACGGCGTTGCCGACGTGGTGCGCATCGACGGCGGCGCGTGGGCGGCGGACGCCAGGGTCGTGCTCGGCGCCCTGGTGGAGGGCGAGGTGGTGTCGCTGACGCTGCCGCCTTGAACATTCCCGGCTACGAGCTACGTCGCGAAATCGGGCGCGGCGGCACGGCGCGGGTCTATCTCGCGCATCAGTTGGACCCCGGCCGCGACGTGGCGATCAAGGTGGTGGGAGGCGCTGGCGAGGAGCCTTCAGCGCGGGGGAGCGCGAGGGGCCTCCC
>VXSY01000253.1 GCA_009837725.1 Gammaproteobacteria bacterium
GGGCCTATGTTGGGGTTGGGCTGGCGTGGGAGCACAAGATGTTGTGGTGTGGGGGTGAGTGCAGCGGGAAACGCCGAGTTGCGTTCTTGCGTCGTGCACAGGGTTGCTCCCGCCTGCTTCTCTCACTATATTACGCGCGTACTCAACGCTGGGCTGAATTTGAGGAGAATTCGCGCATGCAGGTTCCGCTTGGTCCTTCCCGTTTCCCGACGCTCGTTTGGCATCGGGTGGCACTCGTCGGCTTGGCGTTGCTGAAGTTTCTTACCCCCCCCCCCGCGGGGTCTGATCGCGACGGCCCGTCCATAAGGGCTTCCCTCCTTCGTCCCAAACCCGGCACTCTCCGCAAGCTCGGCTTTTTCCGGGCGCTCTCTATCCGAAGGGCGTTGCCAGTCTTGCTTGGTGGGCTCCTGTGCGCGGTCGGGTCGGCGGCGATGGCGCAGACGATCGATTCGATTCGGTTCGTTTCGACGCCTACAGGCGGTCCGACTGGAAGCAAGGGGACCGTTTACATCATTGGGGACACGATCACGGCTCAGGTTGCATATGGCGGAAACCTTCCGTCCAATGTCGGTACACCCACTCTCGACCTAACGGTAGGTGGCGCAACGCGGCAAGCAAGCTGCGGCGTTTCGACGACAGACCGTACGAAGCTCCTTTGCAGCTATGTGGTTAAGGAGGACGACACGGCTGCTGTTGGTGGCCTCACCGTCGGTGCCAAAGCCTTGGTGGGGGCGGGATTACCGTCACGGAACTATGCAACTGACGACGTTACCGCCGACACACGCGCGGTGGACGGAATCAAGCTCGCGATCGGATCCGTGACTTCTCCTGGAACGCTTGGGTTTAACGCGGGCGATCGAGTCGACCTAACGTTGAATTTCGTGACAGGCGGCACTAGGACCGATGAGGCGGTTGATGCTGGGGCGTCGTTTGGTGTGACCCTTGTGCTGGACAATGCCGAGCGCGCAACGAATGCTGTAGCCCTAACTGCAACTAACCAGCTAGGGTTCCGCTACACAGTGGTCGCAGGGGACAACGCCAAGGAATTCACGCTAAAGCTCTCCAATGTGAACGAGCTACGAGATACAAACGGTAATACCGGGCTTGCTGCTGACACCAACGTCAATGACGCTTTTGCATCAGATGCAATACGCCGGGTTGATACGACGGGCCCCCACATCACTCAAATACGCATTACCAACAACGAAGGTACATTCCGTGCGAGCCAAGCGGGCGGTTCGGGTGCCCAAGCGCCGATTGGATTCGTCGTAGAGTTCAGCGAAGCCGTGACGGCCGCTGATGCATCCCTGGACGTAATCGTCGGCACTTCGTCCCGCTCGGCCGCATGTGATCCCATTACTGATGCCGCAGATCAGATGAGCTGCTCCTTGGCGGTAGTAGATGGCTGGCTCGATACAGATGGGATTGGCACACCGGCTAACCCACTCAGGTATCAGGATATACAGGACGACTTGGAAAACGACGCTGCTCCAACATTCGCCGCCCAAAAATTTGCGAACCACAAGGTCGATGCGGTATTGCCCGAAGTCGACAGGGTTACGCTTACGGTCCCCTCGCAAGCGAAGGCCGGTAACAACGTGGTGGTAAAGGTCACGTTCACCGAGAATGTTGTCGTTGTGGGGGCGCCGGGAGTTACGGTGTCCATAGGCGGAACAGACCAGAACGCGAAATTCGTGAAGGCATCGGGGAAGGAGATCGAGTTCCGACATGCTCTACTCGACGCAGACGTGGCAGGCCATGCTGAGGGTGACGACAACGAGAAAGCCGTTAGTTTGGGTGCCGTCGCTCTCGGGGGCGCCACTATCAAAGACGCGGCGGGTAACGATGCAACGCTCACTTATCCGTCTGCCGTCCCGGACAAAACCCTGAGGCTTCTTGCAGACAGCGCGGACAAGATAGCTCCCCGGTTGGAGCGGACGACCCTAACCAATCGACCGGCAAGCGGCAAGTACGGAATTGGGCGAACGATTGACGTTAGTATGTTGTTCAATGAGCCCGTAACCTTTGCCACCGCGACGGTTAAGCTCAAGATCGGGACCGCGGCGGCCGTTGATATGACACAGAGTTCGAGGGGTTCCGAAGCACTGCATACGTTTACTTCGGCCGCCCTGACTGATGAATCGGGTGGAATCAGTGTAACGGAGATTACACTGGCAACGGAGGGTTCGTCGAGTGTGCTGGATGTGGCGAGTCGCGGTTGGATTAACCAGCCGACTGCAGCTTCGCGGCAGGAAGGGCAATCGCATGCAACAAGAATCGGGACGTCGCTTCAGGGCGGAAGTGCGTCAGTGGACACGACCCGACCGAAGATCACGGAAGTCAAACTGCTCAGTAGGCCGGCGCCTAATGTCACCGGTAGCGATGGCAGGCGATACTACGGTGGTGGGGCGGAGATTTGGATTCAGGTGACCATGAGTGAGGACGTCACCGTTGATACTGAGACGCCGCCAACGCTTACAATGACTGTAGGAAATGCCACACCGACGGCCACGTATGAGCGGCTCCTTAGCAAGAAAAACCTGATTTTCCGGTATGAAGTAGTCGGTCCCGGCACAGGCGCGCATATTGACAGAAATGGCATCGAGGTGCAGGCGCTGACGAACCATGCGTCCATCAAGGACGTTGCCGAGAACGAATGTGCGGCAAGCTGCGAGTTCACCCAATGGAGCGGAACGCAGAGCGCGGCGCACGCCGTTGACGGCACGATCAGTGGAGATCAAGACGTACCCTCGATTGAAGAGCCGGGGCAAACTCCTCAAACGGTCAATCCGGTTGGCACGCCCGTCGTTCGCTCGTCCACCCCAACTGGCGGCTACTACAAGACCGGCGACACGATCACGATCGAGGTGCCGCTGAGTCCTCCCGTCACGTTCACGAGTGCACCGCAGTTGTTGCTCAACTTCGACGAAGGCGGGAGCCAGCGGCTGACGGCGAACGAGCGGATTTCCTCCAACGGGACGCCGACACCGAGGCTGACGTTCAGCTACACGGTGCGGAGCGGCGACGAAGACGTGGACGGCTTCACGGGGACGCTCAGCGGCGGCACGCCCACCGTGGAGGACGGCCGCCGCGTGAGTCTCGGCTCCATCAGCGTCAGCGGGATCAGGATCGACGCGCTGGCGCCGGATCTCGAGCCGCCGCTCAGGATCACGTCAAGCGCCGGATCGGACGGCACCTACATTGTCGGGCAGCACATCGAGGTGACCGCGACGTTCTCCGAGCCGGTCGGGCGAACGTCCATTGGGGAAGAGCCGGAGCTGACGATCCTGATCGGCGGCGAGGAGAGGACGGCGAGGCTGCGCTCGCCTGCGGCCACGGCCGCGGACGACGAGTACGTCTTCCGCTACACGGTCGCGGCCGGCGACAACGGCGACGTGACGATTGCGGCGAACGCCCTGGATTCGTCGCTGCAGGACGCGGCGGGCAACGCGGCGGACGACGACCACCCCGCGGTGGCGGCCAGCACGGCCCACACGGTGGACACGAAGGCGCCCGGCATTGTAGGCGTGCCCGTCATCACCGGCCACGACGACAACCTGTTCGTGGAAGGCAGCACCATCACGGCGACGGTGACCTTCGACGAGGACGTGAACGTCGCCACGACCGGTTCCGGCGCGGTGAAGGTGCGGTTCAACATCGGCACGGGCACCGGGTCGGAGCGGGAGGCGAGCTACGTTTCCGGCAACGGCAGCGAGACGCTCACGTTCAGCTACGAAGTGGTGGCGGACGACAGCGGGGCTCTGTCCGTGCCGGCCAACGCCATCGTCGGGGACGTGAGGGACGACGCCGGCAACGTGGCGGCAAACACCGCGGCCATCCCCGTGACGCCCTTCATCGTGGACGCCTCTGAGCCGATGCTGGTGGGAGCGCCCGCCATCACGTCCTCGCCGAAGAGCCGCGGCACGTACGTGGCGGGCGAGGCGATCACGGTTCGGGTGAGCTTCGACGAGGAAGTCGAGGTGACGGGGACGCCGAGGATCTACCTGACGGTGGGCCCGCGGCCCCGGTTTGCGGCCATGACCGGCGTCTCCGGCGCGGACCTGACTTTCGCGTACACGGTTCGTGCGGGGGACACGGACGACGACGGCGTCTCCATTGCCGCGAACCAGCTGAGGCTGACGAGCGGGGCGACCATCAAGGACGCCAACGGCCTTTCGGTGGCGTCGGAGAACGGCGTGGTCGCGCACGACCCGCTGCCAGACCAGTCGGACCACAAGGTGGACGCAGTGGCGCCGATGGTGGAGAGCGTCGCCATCACCAGCGCGCCGGGCTCCGGGGACGCCTACCTGATCGACGAGACGATCGAGGTGACGGTCACGTTCAACGAGGACGTGACGACCGAAGGCTCGCCGATGC
>VXSY01000164.1 GCA_009837725.1 Gammaproteobacteria bacterium
CACATGGCACCATCCCATTATCCCACGAGGCAGACTTTGTTCAGAGCTTCCTTAGCACAATAGCACCATGCTTCAAATCAATCGGGTGGTCCTCAAGCGTGGGGATCGCGCTCTGTTCGACGAACTCGACGTCACCGTGCATCCCGGCCACAAGGTGGGTGTGGTGGGCCGCAATGGTGTCGGCAAGAGCACCCTGTTCGACCTCATTCGCGGCCGCCTGCTGCCGGAGGAGGGTGATGTCCTCTTCCCCCAAGGCTGGCGCGTCGCTTGGCTCGAGCAGGCGGCAGCTCCCTCGCCCCGCACTGCGCTCGACTACGTGCTCGACGGCGACCGCCTGCTGCGCAAGGCGGAGAAGGCCATCGCCACGGCCGAAGAGCAGGACGACCACGACGCGATTGCTCACGCCTGGAGCGACTACGGCGATGCCAGTGGACACGATGCCGAGGCCCGTGCCGGCAAGATCCTGCATGGCCTAGGCTTCGGAAGCACTGACTTCGGGCGGCGCCACGAAGAGTTCTCCGGCGGCTGGCGCATTCGCCTGCAACTAGCGCGCGCCTTGATGACGCCGTCGGACCTGCTGCTTCTCGACGAGCCCACCAACCACCTGGACCTCGAAGCCACGCTCTGGCTGGAGGCTTGGCTACGGCGCTATCAAGGAACCTTGCTCACCATCGCCCACGACCGCGAGTTCCTCGATCGCACCGTCTCCGAGATTGTCCACATCGACGCCGGCAAGGCCGCAACCTACGTCGGCAACTACGCCTCCTTCGAGCGCCAGCGTGCCGAGGCGCTGGTGCGACAGCAGGCGCTGCACGAAAGGCAGCAACAGGAGATCGAGCGCATCCACCGTTTCGTGCGCCGCTTCCGCGCCAAGGAAAGCAAGGCGCGGCAGGTGCAAAGTCGCCTCAAGGCGCTCGACCGGATGGATCAGGTGGCGGCAGTGCATGCCGAGTCCGGCTATCGGTTCTCGTTCACGAGCCCGCGCAAGACCTCTTACCCCACCATCTCCCTCGACAACGTGGAACTCGGCTATGACGGAGTGCCGGTGCTCCAGGACGTCACCTTGCGGGTGTCGCCGGATGACCGCATCGGCGTCCTCGGCGAAAACGGCGCCGGCAAGACCACGCTGCTGCGTTGCCTGGCGCGGGAGATGACGCCCATGGCCGGCACGGCGACACGAGGACGGCACGATTCGGTGGCGTACTTCGCCCAGCATCAGCTCGAATCGCTGGACCTCGCCAAGAGCCCGCTCGATCACTTGCTTGAAGCCATGCCGCAGCAGGCGGCACGGGACTACCTCGGCGGCTGGGGCTTCGCGGGCGACGACGTGGCGCGCCCAGCACGGACATTCTCCGGTGGCGAAAAGGCGCGCCTCGTGTTGGCTCTGATTGCGCGCACGGAACCTGCGGTGCTGGTGCTCGACGAGCCCACCAACCACCTCGATCTCGACATGCGCCAAGCCCTCGCGGTGGCGTTGCAGGAATACGCAGGGGCATTGCTCTTGGTGTCCCACGATCGTCACATGCTGCGTCAGTGCGTGGACCAGTTCTGGCTGGTGCGCGATGGCAGGGTGACGAGGTTCGGCGATGACCTTGCCGCCTACGAAGCGCTGAGTCAGCGCAAGCGCGCCGGCGACGAAAACGCGGGCAAGAGCGAGCAGCGTGTCCGCAAGGGCCGCCCTGTGCGCGGCCACCTCAAGTCGCTTGAACGCCGGGAACGGCAACTCAGCGGCGAGATCGAGCGTGCCACCCGACAGTTGGCGGAAGTCGAGCGAAAGCTGGCGGATCCAGCGATCTACCGCCGCGATCCTTCCCTCATCGAGGAACTGGCGCGGGAGCGGGGACGCACCCGGCGGAGCCTAGAACGGGCCGAGGAATCATGGCTGGCGGTGCAAGAGGAACTCGAAGCCACCGGCCCGGCCTGACCCCGGACACAGGGGACATTGGAGTGTCCTGTGTCAGACCAGCAGGATGAAGGGCTCGATGAATCGCGCCACGGCCATTACGGTCTGGAACACCGGCAGGCCGACGAACTGCAGCAGGATGAGGCCGAGCAGGGCGAAGGCGCCGTAGCGGGCGTTGAAGTACACGTAGCGCCGCGCCAGTTGCCGCGGCAGGAAGTAGGGCAGGATGTAATGCCCGTCCAAGGGGCCGAGGGGAATCAGGTTGAACACCATGAGCACCAGATTGATGCCCACCAGATAGGCGACGAACACCTGCACACCGTCGCTGCCCACCGCGCCAAAGCCGAGCTTGGCGAGCAGGACAAAGACGTTCAGCACCACCGCCGCCACGACGAGGTTCATGAGGGGTCCGGCCGCGGCCACCCACAAATCCGCAAAGCGCGACGTGAAGTTGCGCGGGTCCGTCGGCACCGGCTTGGCATAGCCGATGCCGATGGCCACCACCATGAACAGCCCCACAGGATCGATGTGCGCAATCGGGTTCACCGTCAGCCGCCCGGCCCGCTCCGCCGTATCGTCACCAAAGCGCTTGGCCACGAAGGCATGGCCAAACTCGTGAAACGACAGCGAGACCACCAGCGCAATCACGATGAGCGCAAACAGCGCAAACTCGCCTTGGAAGAGCAGCGGGAGCATTTGCCGGCGTACATCCTTGGGTAGGGACGTCGATTGTATGCGCCTCGGAGACTGAATCCGACGAAGCGATTCATCCGGCCAGCCCCTCTCCGAGAGAACCGTCCTCGGCGTTTCTTGGGAGCGGGGCCGCCGACCGTACGCCCAACTGCAGGAACAACACCTCTGCGAGGTGCATCTCGCTCTCCTGCCACAGAAGGCCCGGCCATATACTCGTCGGTACCCACAAGCCGTGCACCAAACGATGTCCGTCGCCGACACCCTGACAGAAGCTCTGCCGCCTGACCGTGTGCGGACGGAGCCCGACGACCTCGCCACCTGGGGCACCGATTGGACGCGCAGCTATCAAGTGGCACCGTCCGCGGTGGTGTTCCCAGAGTCCGTGGAAGAGGTGGCCGCCCTCACTCGCCTCGCCAACGACCGCGGCCTGGCGCTGGTGCCGTCGGGCGGCCGCACGGGGCTCTCGGGCGGCGCCGTGGCGACTTCCGGCGAGGTGGTGGTGTCGTTCGACCGCATGCATCGCATCCTTGGCTTCAACGAAGCGGACCGCATCGTCCGCTGCCAAGCTGGCGTGGTGACTCAGGCGCTGCAGGAGTTCGCGCAGGGCAAGGGCCTGTTCTATCCGGTGGACTTCGCCTCCTCCGGCTCCAGCCAGATCGGCGGCAACATCGCCACCAACGCCGGCGGCATCAAGGTGATTCGCCACGGCCTCACCCGCGACTGGGTGGCCGGACTCACCGTGGTGACCGGCGCCGGCCAGGTGCTCGAACTCAATCGAGGACTGGTCAAGAACGCCACCGGCTACGACCTTCGGCACCTGTTCATCGGCTCCGAAGGCACTCTCGGCTTCATCGTCGAGGCAGACCTCAAGCTCGCCGAACCTCCGGCGCCGCAGCGGGTGATGGTGCTGGGGCTCGATCGCTTCGCCGATGCCCTCCGCGTGCTGCCTTGCTTCCAGGCCCGGCTCACCTTGTCGGCGTTCGAGTTCTTCTCGGAACTCGCGCTTTCGAAGGTGCTCGCCCACCGCGAGCTGCAGCGCCCGTTGGCGACGCCGGCGGCGTTCTATGCCTTGCTGGAGTTCGACGCGGATGCCGAAGATGCGGCTCTGGCGGCGTTCGAGGAAGCGCTGGCAGAGGGCTGGGCGAGCGATGGCGTGATGAGCCAGTCCGATGCTCAGGCGGCGGCGCTGTGGGCGCTCAGAGAGGGCATCACGGAGGGCATCGCGCCCCAGGTGCCCTACAAGAACGACATCTCGGTACGCATCTCCGAGGTGCCGGGGTTCTTGGACGACGTGAACGACATCGTCAGCGCCCACTATCCGGACTTGGAGGTGTGCTGGTTCGGCCACATCGGCGACGGCAACCTGCACCTCAACATCTTGAAGCCCAAGGGTTTGCCCATCGAGGATTTCTACCAACGCTGCCACACCATCAGCCCGAAACTGTTCGCCTTGATCGGCGCCCGCGGCGGCAGCATTTCGGCGGAACACGGCGTGGGCCTCTTGAAGCGCGATTTCCTTCACTTCTCGCGCAGCGAAGAGGAGCTGGCGCTGATGCGCTCGCTGAAGCGGACTTTCGACCCCAACGGCGTGATGAATCCGGGCAAGCTGCTCGCAATGCCTTAGGGCTCTCTAGGCGCGGGCCTCTGGAGAGGGAGCGCGGCACCCTCACCGCGAAGGCCGCGCCCTTCGGGTTGAGGTCAGCGGCCCTGCGAGAATCGAGCACGGTTTCTCGGCTCCCGCGAGGGGGAGTGACTCAGGAGGGGCTATGTTC
>VXSY01000110.1:0-38365 GCA_009837725.1 Gammaproteobacteria bacterium
AGAAACGACGCGATCGCGCCTTTCCTCCGGCGCAACTTTCTAGCGACCATCGCCGTGCAGTGCGACGAGGCGTTGTGCCTCCGCGAGCAGGGCGCGGCCGTCATGCCCCATCGCATCCACCTTCGCCACCCAGCCGGCGACCACGGACGCGGAGGCCTTGCGCCACCGGGAGCGCTCCGCCGCATCGAGGGCCAGGATGGAGTGGCCCTGCTGCGCGGCGATGTCGCGACCCGGTCGTTCGTCGTCCTGCCACAGCCGGCCGAGCCGCTTCGCGAGCGGCATTCCGGTCGTGTCGTCCAGCACGTCCCTGACATCGCGCGGCAGGCCCTCGTAGCGAGCCCGGTTCATCACCAGCACGAAGGGCGTGCAGGAAAGCCCCACCTCGGTGTGGTGACGGGTGACTTCGTGCAGCCGGAACGGTCGCATGATGGTCCAGGGAATCAAGGCACCGTCCACTACCCCGCGGGAGAGCGCCTCGTACGCTTGGGGAATCGGCATGCCCACCGGGATCCCGCCGAGCGCCTCGACAATGGCCGCGGCGGTCTGGGATGCAGCGCGCACCTCGAGCCCGCGCAGGTCCTCGAGCCTCTGAACCTGCCGCTCCACCGTGTGAAGGTGGCCTGGCGCCGTGGCATGGAACACCAGCGGACGCGTGTCGCCGTACTCGTCGCGCATCCACTGCCGATGGAACGCAGTCAACGCCGCGCTGGTCGCCGCTGCGTCGGAGCATACGAACGGCAGCTCGAACACCTCGGTCAGCGGAAACCGGCCGGGGGAGTAGCCCGGGAGGGTCCAGGCGATGTCGACCACCCCGTCCCGCGCCTGGCCGTAGAGGTCGCCGGGTCTGCCGCCAAGCTGCATGGCCGGATACACCTGGATCGTGATGCGTCCGCCGGACCTCGCAGAGACCTCGCTGGCCCAAGGCAGCAGGAACTCGGTCACGGCGATGGATTTCGGGGAGTTGAACGTGTGCAGGCGCAGTGCCACCGGCTCTGCCGCCGAACCCCACGCCGCCCAGAGGAGCCACCCGGACACGCAAGCCCCGACTGCCGATCTCGCAATCCAGTGCAAGGGCGCTCCACAACCTGACATCCTGCCGTATGTTCGCCGACGGGCACGATCCTTGGCAACGGTCCGAGCCCGGCAGCGCCAGACACCGCATGCATTCCCGCCGCCGAAGGCCGTTGGATGCGCCGTTGGCCAGGGAGTGACTTGGCTACATGCGGGCTAGGTAGTCGGTGGCTTGCTCGCGAATCTCTGGGCGGTCGTTGCCTTGGGCGAGTTGTGCCGCGGCCCAGGCGTATTCCCGAATGTAGAAGGCGGTGAGCGTTCCATGGAAGTGTCGGGAGGAGGGTGGGGGCGCGCCGATGGCTTCGCTCCAGGCGTGAACGCACGTCCAGGTCGCGTCTTGGTCCCATTCGAGGCAGGTGCAAAGGCCCAGCACGTCGAACAGCGGGTCGTTGTCGCCGGCGTGCTCCCAGTCCAGCGTGCGCCAGCCGCCCGGTGTGGACAGGACGTTCCACGGATTGAGGTCGTTGTGGCACCCCTTGATGCGCGAAGGTTGCCACGCCAGGCGTTGAAGCGCCGTTGCCGCACGGGCGTCGAGGCAGCCGGCGTCCTTCGCGGCGTGGAAGTAGGCGGCGATCACCGCATGGACGTCATAGCGCTGGATGCCGGCCGGAATCTCGCCGTGCAGGCGAGCGATGCCCATGCCGGTTTCCTCGGCGGAGGTCGGAGCCTGGGCAAGGGTCGGCGCGTCGATCCATTCGGTGATGAGGTGGCCTCTCGCCTCGTCGAACGCCACCACCGCCGGCGCCGAAGGCAATGCGAGATAGGTCGCCTCGGCGGGTCGCGGGCCGAGATTCCTTACCACGCGCACGGCATAGTTGCGTCCGTCGACGGCAAAGCGCCAGTTGCGATTGGTGTAGCCACCGGTTAGCCAATGCATGGCGTCGAGCGGTTGCTTCTGCCAAGCCGGCACCAAGGATCGAATCACCTGCCGGGCGTGTTCCGCGTGCGCGTCGTGCTCTTCATCCACGGTGCCATCATCGCCGCCAAGCCCGGCGATGCGCAAACGGGTACACTGCCAGCTTGCCCCTTGGGACGGCGCGAAGCGCCTGGTTGCCAAGGCGCGAGGTCATGGAACGGTTGGGGGCTGGGGCCAGCCCACTGGCGTGAGCGAGGGGGTTGGCGGCGTGGACATCACCTTCACCCGCTTCGTCTCCGCGCTCAGAAACGCCGATGTCCGGGCATCGCCGGCGGAAACTCTGGTGGCCTTTGATGCCTTGCGGCAAGTGGGAGTGCGCGATCCAGAGCTCTTGCGCGATGCGCTCTCGCTGACCCTCGCCAAGACCCGCGCCGAAAAGCAACGCTTCGCGGAGACCTTCGAGCGCTTCTTCCACCAGCTTGCCTTTCGCGAGCCGGCCAAGCGCACTTTCCTGCGTGGCGCGAATCCCGATGCCCTCTTGGCCAAGCTCGACGGGCATGTCTCGCCGGGGCTCCTTGCCACCATCGAAGACGTGCTGCGCGACGAACGTGACGACTTGGCGGCGCGGGTGCAGCAGGCCGGGGAGGCGGCCGGCGTACACGCGATTCGCACGCTGCGAGAGAAGGCCGGCGTTGCCGACGCCATCGGCCGGGCGCTGGCGCTCGACGAACTCGATGGCGCGGTGGCGGCCGGCGGCGGCCTCGATGGCAACGAGGAGACCTTGCTGCGCTACCTGCGGCAGTACTTCCGCCAGCAGATTCGCGACTACGTCGATGCCCAATACCGCCTGCATGTGGACCCCACCGGCAAACGGGCGTTGGTTGACGCCGCGCTCAAGTCGAACCTCGACCAGCTACCCATGGCGTATCGCGACGACGTGCGTCGCGTCGTCGAGAAGCTGGCGGAACGCCTTGCCCGCGACCATCGCAAGCGGCGCAAGCGAGCACAGCGAGGGACTCTCGACATCAAGCGCACCATCCGCAGCAATGTTGCCTACGACGGCGCGATCTTCGACCTGCGCTGGCGTCGGGTGGTGCGCGAGAAGCCAACCGTGTTCGTGCTGTGCGACGTGAGCAACTCGGTGGCGAGAGTTGCGCGCTTTCTGCTCTTGCTGCTCTATGAACTCACGGACTTGCTGCCCAACATCCGCGCCTTCGCCTTCTCCAGCCACCTCGGCGAGGTGACGGACGTGTTCACGGATCGGCCCTCGGAAGAGGCGATCGCGGAGGCGCTGTTCCTCTGGGGCAAGGGCAACACGGACTACGCCCGCGCCTTCCTCGACTTTCGCGAACTGTGTGGCGCCGAACTCAGCCGCCGCAGCACCCTGATCGTGCTCGGCGACGGTCGCAACAACTACTACGATCCCCGACCCGACCTGCTGGAAGAGCTCTCGCGGCGTTGCCGCCAAACCTTCTGGCTGAATCCGGAGACGCGTGACCAATGGCGCGAGGGCGACTCCGAAATGCGCCGCTACGCCCCCCACTGCACCACCGTCGCCACCTGCAACAAGCTGCGCGACCTCGAACGCTTCGCCGACCGGTTACTCGCAACGACGCTGTAGGCCCCTGGGCCAGCAGTTGCTTCGCAACTGCCGACGCGCCCGCAAGGGCGCGCTAGGAGGTAAGCGCCGTAGAAAACCATCGAGTCGAAGAAGGAAGCGAGCTTCCTTTCGCAGTTTTTCGCGCAAGCGAATAGCTGCCAGAGCGCCGCGAAGCGGCGCTAGTTCACGCCTGTGACGTATCCCATCGTCGGCCCGATCTCCTCGTGCAGCACGAGGTCCGCGATGTTGTCGAGCGGCGTCGGCTCCCGGTTGAGGATGACGAGGCGGGCACCGCGACGACTGGCGTACTCGGGGAAGGCGGCGGCGGGATACACAACCAGCGACGAGCCGATGACGATGAAGAGGTCGCTGGCGTTGGTCATCTGTTGGGCACGGTGCATCGCCTCTTCCGGCATGGCCTGGCCGAAGGAGATGGTGGCAGTCTTGATGATGCCGCCGCAGCGGTCGCAAGGGTCGATGCGGCCGCGGGCGAGGAACTGCGCCTTGAGGTCGGCAAGCTCAAATCGTGCCTGGCAGGAAAGGCAGGCGGCGTAGCGGGAGTTGCCGTGCAGTTCGACGATGTGCTCGTCCGGGACGCCGGAATCCTGATGCAGGTTGTCCACGTTCTGGGTGATGACGCCGATGCACTTGCCCTGTTCCACCAGCTCGGCAACGCCCAAGTGGCCTCGGTTGGGCTTGGCGTCGTCCCAGGTGGAGTCGCGGGACTCGAAGCGGCGCCGCCACGATTCCTGACGCACCTCTTCGGATGCCACGAAGTCCTGGAACTCAATGGGCTTGATCTTGTTCCAGAGCCCCGTGCCGGGGCTGCGGAAGTCGGGAATGCCGGATTCGGTGCTGATGCCGGCGCCGGTGAAGGCGACGATTCGCGACGCATCCCGAATCATCGAGGCAAAGCGGTCGAGGTCTTGCGGACTTGCCATCGTGTACCCTCCGTCCAAACGCATCCTCGCACCGTAGGCGGTGCGCCGGGCTAAAGGGAAGCATATGCAATCCGTCGAGTTCTTTTTCGACTGCAGCAGTCCGTGGACGTATCTCGGCTTCGAGCAGATTCAGCGCACGCTTGCGCCTGGAGTCGAGAGCGGCGCGGTGGAACTGGTGTGGCGGCCGTTCTTGGTGGGCGGCGTCTTCAATACCGTCAACCCGAGCGTGTACGAGGGGCGGGCAAAGCCGGTGCCGGTAAAGGCACGGCACTACGCGAAGGACCTCGCCGACTGGGCCCGCTACGTCGGCATCCGCATCGGCTCGCCGCCGGTGTTCCCGGTGAACAGCGTCAAGGCGATGCGGGGGGCATTCTTTGCCGAGGAGCAGGGCCTGCTGGTGCCGTATGCGCGACGGGTGTTCGAGAGGTATTGGGGCGACTTGGCGGACGTCTCGCAGGACGACGTGCTCGAGGGGATCGTCGGCGAGGTGGGCCTGGAGGCAACCGCCTTCTTCGCGGCCATTCGCTCGGACGGTTACAAGGCCCGCCTGCGCGCCAACACGGACGAGCTGATCGAACGCGGCGGCTACGGCTCGCCGACGATGTTCATCGACGGCAGCGACATGTACTTCGGCAACGACCGCATCCCGCTCGTGGCGCACCGGCTCGGACTGGCGCCGCCAGAGGGCGTTGGCTGATTGGGCAACATCTGCGCAAGTCCTCTCGAGGACAAGCCACGGCAAGTGTTTTCTCAGGACTCCCGTAGGCGGTCGAAAGCGCAGGGTTTGGGCGGGGTTCGTTCCGCCGCGAGGATCGACTCGGCGCATTGGCGCGGGGACATGGTGCCGGTGTTTACCTCCACGTCGTAGATGCAACCGGCATGCACGCCGTGCATGTGCAGGACGGCGGTGCCGGGGAAGCGGCCCGGGCGTTCGGTTTCGCGTTGGTTGAGGGTGGCCGCGTCGCAGTGGATGGCGGCGAATGTCACGCCGATGCCGGCTAGGGCTGCCAGGTAGTCGCTGAGGTAGTTGTGGTCGAGCCGCATGTCGTCCACCACCACGTCGTTGCCGACCTTGGCGAACGCGGCGATGGCGTGGCGCATTCCGGTGAGCATTCTTAAGCCCACGTCGCCGAAGTGGATCGCGGTGCCGGACACTTCGGGCTCGCTCGGTCCTCCCGGGGCGTGTACCGGCACTACGTTCAGGCCGCGGGCCCCCGGTGTGCCCTCCGGGGAGTTCAGGCCGCGGAACCGATCTGGCAGGCCGTCACGGAACTGGTCGAGGGCGACGTGCTGGATGGGCTCCGGGCGCAGTTGCTGGATCATCCGTGCGACCGTCGTCTTGCCGGCGCTCGACGTGCCGTTCAAGAGAATGACGCGGCCGCAATCTCTCACCGTGCCAGCCACGCTGGCCGTTCCCCCCAGGCATTGGCGTAGCGCGCCGCGTAATCGTCGAAGGAATGCCGCTGCGGCCCCGGTGTCGTCAGGCTGATGGCCGCGGTCAGGGCGCCGGCGCGCATGGCGTCCGGCATCTCGGCGCCGCGCAGGCGCGCATCCACGAACCCGGCACGGAAGGCGTCGCCGCAACCCGTGGGGTCCGTTACGTCGTCGATTGCCACTACCGGCACCCGTCCGGCCTCGTGTCCGCGCTCGAACCAGAGGGCTCCGGCACTCCCCAACGTGACGATCAGGCAATCGAGCGTGGCGAGCGCTCCACCCACGTGGCTTTGCAACGTGCGGTGCTCGTACTCGTTGAGGATGACGCTCGAGGACAGCTCGGTCAGCCTTTCGCTGTCGCTCGGCTGGAAGTCGGTGAGCCCCTGGCCTGGGTCACAGAGGAAGGGGATGCCGAGCTCGACCATCACCCGGGCGGCATCGACCATGTTCTCCGGCACATCCGGGGCCAGCACGGCGTAGTCAAAGCCGCGCTCCGCAAACGCGCGCAGTCGCGGCAGGAAGTCGTGGCTCCGTGCCGGGCCGGGATAGAAGCCTGTGAACTGGTTCTGGTTTGCGTCGGTGATGACGAAGGCGTGCGACGAGTGGGCTTCCTCCAGCATCGTGACGCCGCTCGTGTCCATTCCGAGCGCTCGTAGGTGGCAGGCAAAGTCCGGCTCGTAGTCGGCCCCTACGAACGCGAACGGCGACGGCTGCTGACCCAGCAGGGCAAGGCTGTAGGCGATGTTCATGGCGCAGCCGCCAAAGTCGCGCCGGATGTGGCTCAAGTGAATCGAAAGGTTGATGCCGTCATGGCGAGGCAAGCCGGCGAAGGTGCGCGGGTACTTAGCCGCGTAGTCGATGGCGAGTGTGCCGGTCACCAATATACGTGCCATGCGGCGATGGTAGCAGGCCAACGTTCAAGGAGTGGGTAGCTCGGCCGACAGCGAGTCGGTGCACGCCGAATGCGAAGCGCCGGGCGGCATTGGGCGCGTTGATGACGCATCGGGGCGCAGCCTGTACATTGCGGTGTTTCCGTGTCGCGGGCTTGGTGCCCGTCTGGGGGGACGGTGCAGGGGCTTGTGGGTCTGGTGGTCATTCTTGGGCTGGCGTGGCTCTTCTCCGAGCGGCGGCGGGAAGTGCGTGTGCTGGAGGTGGCAGTGGGTTCGGCGCTGCTATTTGCCGTGGGCTTCGTGCTCCTGAAGGTGCCGCTCATCTCCGACTCGATTCTGCTCTTGAATGCGCTGGTCGTGGCACTCGACCGTGCCACGATGGCCGGGACCGAGCTCGTGTTCGGCTATCTCGGCAGCGATACGCATCCGTTCTATCCGGAACGGTCCATGCCGGTGATCTTCGCCTTTCGGGTGTTGCCGCAGATCCTGGTGTTCAGCGTTGTGGTGGCAATCCTCTGGTACTGGCGCGTGTTGCCGCTCGTGATTCGTGGCTTTGCCTGGGCCCTGCGCCGCGTCTTGCGCGTGGGCGGTGCTGTGGGCGTGGCTGCGGCGTCGAGCGTGTTCCTCGGCATGGTGGAAGCGCCGCTGGCGATTCGCGCCTATCTCAACCACCTGTCGCGCTCGGAGTTCTTCGTGGTGATGACCTGCGGCATGTCCACCGTTGCCGGCTCCATCATGGTGGTGTACGCGACCATTCTTGGGCCCGTGCTCGACGGTGCGCTGGGGCACATCTTCGTCGCTTCGATCATGAGCGTTGTGGGCGCGGTGGTGATCGCGCGCATCATGATTCCCGAAACCCGGGAGGCCACGGCCGGAGACATGGCCGACTCGCTCAAGTACGACAACATGATGGACGCGATCTCGCGGGGCACCACGGACGGCCTGCGGCTCGTTGCCTATGTCGCCTCCACCGTCATCGTGCTGGTGGCCTTGGTTGCGCTCGTCAACCACTTGCTCGGCCAGTTCGAGGTGCTCGGGGAGCCGCTGACGGCGCAACGCATCCTCGGCTGGGCGCTGGCACCGCTGGCGTGGAGCATGGGGATTCCCTGGCAGGACGCGCCGGAGGCCGGCGCACTGCTCGGCACCAAGGTGATCCTGAACGAGCTCTTCGCCTACTTCGACTTCGCCGCCATTGCCGAGACCCTGGCGCCAGAGTCCCGCCTGATCCTTACCTATGCACTGTGCGGATTCGCCAACTTCGGCAGCGTCGGCATCCTGATCGGCGGCATCGGCGCCTTGGTGCCCGAGCGGCGCGGCGAGATGCTGGCGTTGGCGCCACGCTCGATCGTTTCCGGAACGCTGGTGGCCTGCCTGACCGGAGTGGTGGTGGGGTTAATTGGCTAGGCAGGTCGTGCAACCCAATGGTTGTGATTTTTTCCGTAGGGGACGGGCTTGTCCAGTCCCGGCGCGCCCTGACGGGCGCGTTGGCAGTTGCTGCGCAACTGCTTCGGACCACGCGCTGAACTCGGTCCGGGGCGGGGACAAGCCCGTCGCTGCAGCCGCAAACTCCGAAGCGCTCCTTGTCTATCCCTCGAGCAGGACAGAGGCAGCGCCGGCTGCGCGTTCGATGTCGGCGTCATCGACGTCGAGGTGTACCACCCAGCGGGATCCGCTGACGAGCACGCCGGCAGCGTCCATCACCTGCACCATGCGTGCGGTGGGCACATCCTCGACGAAGACCATGTTGGTGTGACAGGTCACGTTCAGTCCGTGCGATGCCAGGGCACTCGCAAGCGCTCGCGCGCGCTGATGATCCTCGCCCAGGCGCTCGACGTTGTGTTGGAGCGCATGCAAACCGGCGGCCGCCAGCACTCCGGCTTGGCGCATCCCGCCGCCGAGCACCTTGCGCCAGCGGCGGGCTTCGTCGATGAAGGCGGCGCTGCCGCACAGCACCGATCCGACCGGTGCCCCGAGGCCCTTCGACAGGCACACCGAGACCGTGTTGAAGTGTCCGGCAATCTCTGCTGCCGGAACTCCCTCGGCGATGGCAGCGTTGAACAGGCGCGCGCCGTCGAGATGCAGCGCGAGGCCCTCGCGCTCTGCGAATACCGCGGCGCGGGCGAGATAGGGCAGGGGTAGGGCCTTGCCGGCTTGGGTGTTCTCCAGGCACAGGAGCCGGGTGCGGGCAAAGTGGAAGTCGTCCGGCTTGATCGCCGCAGCGACCGCCTCGAGATCCAACGTGCCGTCGTCCTCGAACGGCACCGGCTGCGGCTGGATGCCGCCGAAGACCGCGGCGCCGCCGCCCTCGAAGCGGTAGGTGTGTGCCATCTGGCCGGCGATGTACTCGTCGCCTCGGCCGCAGTGGGTGAGGAGCGCGGCGAGGTTCGATTGGGTGCCACTCGCAACGAAGAGCCCGGCTTCGAAGCCGAGCCGCTCGGCGCAGGCGTTTTCGAGGCGGTTTACGGTGGGGTCTTCGCCATAGACATCATCGCCCACCTCGGCCGCCGCCATGGCGTGGCGCATGGCGGCGCACGGCCGGGTGACCGTGTCCGAGCGCAGGTCGACGACCTTGGTCGTCGACAACGACAGCTATCCTGAGGGTGTGGCCGGAACCCGCGTCAATTGCCTGCGGCTAACGAGACGTTGTACACACCCGCCTGCCGTGCCGAGTCCATGATATGGATCATCTTCTCGGTGGTGGATTCCGGGTGCGGCTGGATGATGACCGGAGCCTCCGGGTTTTCCGCGTGCAGCCGTTCGATGTTGGCGCGCACGGAGCGAACGTCCACATCGCGTTGGGCGATGATGATGCGGTCGCGGCTGGTGATGCGCACGACGATGCTCTTCTTGTCCGGGTCCACCGTCTTCGGCTTGTCGTCCTCCGGCTGGTTGACATCGAGGCCAACCTCCTTGACGAACGTGGCGGTGACGATGAAGAAGATCAGCATGATGAAGACGACATCCAGCATGGGCGTCAGGTTGATCTTCTCTTCGCCCCCGTCTTCGCCGTGTCGCTTGAACCCTTTGCGCACCGCATCCTCCCCGCAGGCTCGTTGGTGTTCCCCAAGGGCGCGTAGTGTAGGGGCATTCCGCGCAGTTCGCTAGTGTCGCGCACCGGCAATGCGGGCGCCGGCTCCTGGGCGGCAATCCACGGGCCGGTTAGGTGCGCCGACGCGATGCGTTGCGTGACCGCAGTGCGCCGAGCAGGCGTGTTGCCGGCACGGCCCAGACCAGGAAGCAGGCCGCGAGGAGGGCGATGGTCAAGGGTGCGCCAACAAAGACGCCGAGGGTGCCGTCGGAGAGCAGGAGAGTGCGGCGCAGGTTCTCTTCGAGCATCGGGCTCAGGATGAAGCCGAGCAGCAGCGGCGCCATCGGGAAGCCGTTCAGGCGCAGGGCACAGGCGGCGATGGCGAAGCCGAGCATGAGGAAGACATCGAACGGGTTGAGCGAAGTGAGATAGACGCCGAGCAGCGAGAAGGCCACCACGAACGGAATCAGCACGCGGCGCTTGAGGTGGATGATGCGCGACAGCCACGGGATGAGCGGCAGGTTCAACGCCAGCAGCACGAGGTTGCCGAGATACATCGACACGATCACGCCCCAGAACACCGCTGGTTCCGTTTCCAGCAGGCGCGGTCCCGGTTGGATGCCGTAGCTCAACATCACGCCGAGGAGCACGGCGGTGGTGCCGGAGCCGGGGATGCCGAGGGTGAGCAATGGCACGAAAGAACCCGTGCAGGCGGCGTTGTTGGCGGACTCCGGTGCCGCCACGCCGCGTGCCGCGTCGGCCTCGTCGCCGCGTCGGAAGCGCTTTTGCAGGTCGTAGGCGAAGAAGCTTGCGAGGGTTGCTCCCGCGCCCGGCAATACCCCGACGAGGAAGCCGAGCACGGAACTTCGCCCCACGGTGGGGGCAATGGCGCGGGCGTCGCCGGCATGGAGCCGAACCCGCTTGCCGACGCGATCCGGCACCGGTTCCGAGTCTCCCCGCACCAGCATGTGGAATGCCTCAGCCAAAGCGAAAGTGGCCATCGCCAGCAGCACGAAGCCGATGCCGTCGGCAAGGTCCGCACGGCCAAAGGTGAATCGCTGGATGCCCGCCGAAGGATCTGTGCCCACGGTTCCGAGCATCAGGCCGGCGAGTGCAGAAATGAGCGAGGCCAGCACCTTGCCGCGCTCGGCGAAGGCGGCGATGCTCGACAGCGCAAACACCAGCACGAGGGTGTATTCCGGAGACTGGAACTGCATCGCCAGGCTCGCGAGCGAAGTGGCGAACAGCATCAGCGCCAATGCCCCGAAAGTGCCGCCGCCGAAAGAAGCAAATGCGGCCAGCGCGAGAGCGCGGCCGGCCTGGCCTCGTCGCGCCATGGGGTAGCCGTCGAACGAGGTTGCCACCGTCGATGCCACGCCGGGGGCATTGATCAGAATGGACGATGTGGAACCGCCGAACACCGCGCCGTAGTACACGCCAGCCATCATGATGAGGCCCGCCGCCGGTTCCATCGAATAGCTCACCGGAATCATCAAGGCGATGGCCGTGATGGGGCCGAGCCCCGGCATCATGCCGATGAAGGTGCCGGCGAGGCAGCCGAACGCCACCCAGGCGAGATTGCCCGGATCGAGTGCCGTGGCCAAGCCAGTGATGATCCCTTCCCACATGGGCCTTGCAGACGTGCTACGGCTCAGTCGAACCAGAGACCGGGATCGAGATAGACGCCGAGCAGCTTCTCCACCACGAGCCAGCCAAGGAGGGCCAGAGCAGCGGGAGCGCCCAGCACCACCACCCAGCGGCGTTCGCCAGTGGCGAGCAGGGATGCCACCAAGAGCAGGACCGTGGACGGCCACAGCCCGGCGAAGGGAATCAAGAGGCCGAAACCCACCACGGCGGTGGCGATTACGCCGGCGGTGCGCCAGCCGCGCCAGTCTCGCCGGTTCGGAGGATCCCCAGCGGCGTTGCCTTGCACCTGCATTCCCCGCACCAAGAGCGGCACGCACAAGAGCGCGAGCAACACGGCAAAGATGACGGGGAGGGTGCGGGCGTTGAGGGCTTCCGCCGCCGACCAGGGATCGAGTTCGATGCGGTTCGCCATCCAGCCGTAGGCGATGGCCAAGACGAGAAAGGCAAGCGGCGCGATCCGCCGCGTCATCGGACGAAGCCCAGCGCCTGCATGGTCGTGCGGAGCTGTTCCTCCTGCTGTTCGAGAAAGCGCGTGTAGTCCTCGCCGTCGTGGTCGAGGGTTGCCCAGCCACGCCGTGCAAGCACTTCCTGCCACTCCCGCGACGCGCGCAGCGACCGGAACCAATCGATGGCACGGCTGCGATCTTCGGCCGGCATCTCCCGGGCACCGAACATGCCGCGCCAATTGGCGAAGGCGACGGGATAACCGAGTTCCGTGAGGGTGGGCGTGTCGAGGCCAGGGATGCGTTCCGGCGAGGTCACCGCAAGTGGCCACACCTCGCCGGCTTCAATGAAGGGCATGGTCTCGCCGAGGCCGGTAGAAAGCATGGCCACTTCGCCGCCAAGCAATGCCAGCATCGCCTTGCCGCCGCCGTCGTAGGGCAGGTAGCGCACCTGGCGTGGATCGATGCCACCCGCTTCGAGCGCGAGCGCAAGCACGATGTGATCGAGGCTGCCGCGCACGGAGCCGCCACCGACGACGATCGCGCGGGGATCCTCGCGCAGTCGGGCGAGCGTGGCTTCCCAGCCTGTCTTCGGCGCATCGGCGGCGACCACGAAGACGCCGTAGTCGGCGATCAGCGCTGCCACCGGGGTTAGGTCACGAAAGCTGTAGGGGAACAGGCCATGCAGGCTTCGAACGATGAGCGGCGACGAATTAACCAGCAGCGGGAAATCGTGGCGACCGGCGTTCTCCATGAACCATCCCATTGCGCGCCCGCCACCGCCGCCGGAGAGGTTCTCGAAAGAGACGGATTCGACGAGGCCCAGGTCTCTGAGGACCCGGCCAGACTCGCGCGCCGTGCCGTCAAGGCCACCGCCTGGACCGGCCGGGATGACGACGTGAATCGCTTCTGCCCCGACGGAAAGGGCACCTGCCAAGGTAAGCCCAGCCAAGAACCCCTGCACTCTCCGTAGGGAACGCTTCAGGGCCGACGCCGTGCCTTCCATGGAACAAAAACACCCAACACGTTGATTCTTTGGCGATTCGACTCGAAGTCGAGTCAACACCAACGTGCCGGCCAAGAGCTTCGCGTCGCAGAAGGTCACGAAGGGACGTTCTGCGACGCAAAGCTCTTGGCTAGGTGGGGGCTGGGGCCAGACCCCGAGCGCAAGCGAGGGGGTTGGCGGCGCGGATGGCGCCGTGAGAAGCGCATCGGAGCGAGGGCCTGTCACGCTCCTCCCGCCGAAGGCGAAGCAACCAAAGGCCCGAAGCAGGAGCCAGCCTCCTCTCCGCGAGACGGGCCCCGTCAGACGGCGAGGTAGCCCTGTTCCCTGCCGTCTGCGGCCCGGTATCCCCACCGGGATGGGGACTTGCATGCAACAAAATGCACGGGCCTGTCGGTGGCGGGGAAGCGGCCTTGTTTCCTGCCTTCCACGTGATGGCATCGTCAGGATCAGACGTTCAAGTGGTTGAGGGGTGCCCCAGGCGTGTCCCACGGCATCGCCACCAGCTGACCGGTGGAGGAGAGCGTGATGTAGGCGGTGGTCAGGTCCTCGCCGCCGAAGCAGACGTTGGTCGTCAGCCGATCGGGCATGGGGACGAACTTCGGCTTGCGTTCGTCGGGGTAGACCGTGGTGATGCCGCCGTCAATGATGGTGGCAATGCAGACGCCACCATCCGCCGCCACCGCCAGCGAGTCGAACAGGAAGTAGCCTTGGCGACCGCGCAGAAGCCGGCCGCCGTCGGGTCGGTCGGCACGTTCACCGGCGAGTTGGCCGGGGCCGGCGAGAGGCCATGCCCACAGCCTGCCAGTTGGCGTTTCCGCAACATACAACTCGTCGCCATTGGGGGATAGGCCTACGCCGTTGGGCGCTTCGAGCGGGAAGATGACCTCCTCGATGTGGGAGCCATCCGCCTTGGCATAGAAGACGCCGGTGCGATCACGGTCTCTCGGCCGGTTCTTGCCGTGGTCGGTGAACCAGAAGCCACCGTGGGCGTCGAACACCAGGTCGTTCGGGCCGCAAAGGCGAACGCCGCCCGCCGCTTCGTAGATCGTCTCCACAGCGCCCGTTGCGAGGTTGACGCGCTCGATCCGCCCGCCGGTGTAATCCGCTGCCTGATCGCCGGGATAGATGCGTCCACGCCGCTCCACCCAATCGAAGCCGCCGTTGTTGCAGATGTAGCAATGCCCGTCCGGGCCAATGGCGGCGCCGTTGGGGCCGCCGCCTGTTTCCGCAACTACCTCGACCCTGCCACCCGGTTCCACCCGCGAAAGGGTGCCTCGGGCGATCTCGACGAGGAGCACGGAACCGTCGGGCATGGCGATCGGACCCTCCGGAAACTTGAGGCCGGTGGCGACGACAATCAGTTCCTGATTCACTTTCCTTCCTTGCTGGCTACGCTTCACTTGCCTGCTGCGTTTCGCGGACTGTTACGCTTGTACCTTCGCGCTGCTTGGGTGGCTAAGGGCGCGTCAGCGCCACGGAAACCGTTGCCTTCGGACAACGCTTCTTGCCCCGGCCCAAGCCGTCCTATCATCCTGTCGGACTTCCGGGCGGTTTGCGCCGTTCGGAATTCCGACAAGCTGTCAGTCTAATGCAATCCGAGGAGTTCCCATGTCCTGCGTCCGTCAACCACTCGGGCTTGGCGCAACCGTCGCGCTGGCTTTGCTGGTTCTCGTTGGCGGCTGCAACACCTATCTCGACGATGCCGCAAACCGCACGCCGGGCGAGGTAACCGATGATGTAGCCATCCACACCATCCTCAAGACCCGCCTCCTGCGCGACCCCGAGGTAGCCGGAATGCGCGTCAACGTGGAGGTGGAGAAGGGAGTGGTTCGCCTCTACGGCTATGTCGTTTCGGAAGCGGCACGAGACCGCGCGCAAACCCTGGCAGCCGAGATCCGAGGCGTGCAGCGGGTCGAGAATCGCTTGCAAGTCAAACCTTGACAAAATGCATTCACGTTGCATCTCAAAGCGTTGAAATAGGAATCTTTTATCTACCTCCTTTTGAGCCCCCTTGAAGGGGCAAGGCACCCTCCTGTGGAGCGAACTGCAGCGCACCCTCCGAAGGAGGCTTCGCGCTAGCCGCGCCCGTCGGAGCGCGCCGGGACGGGACAAGCCCGGACCCGTACACTTCCGCGAGAGTGCCCCATCCAGAAACGACCAAGAGGCGTCACTGGCGTGCAATTGTCTGATATTCCTTACCATTATGCTACGACACCCCACGCTCGCAGACGATCAGGCGTCCTCATCGCATTGTACGTCGTCTTACCGTTTTGGTGGGAACCTTGGTTTCCGTCCCGTTTTGCGCTAGGGTGCTTCCCTCCCTGTGCGCCGCGAGGCGCATTGTACAGACGGACACGCCATGCCCCGCATCGTCAGGAACCAGCTCTCCGCCGCCGCCGTCCGCGCCGCCGGCCCGGGCCGCTACACCGACGGCAACGGCCTGATGCTCTACGTGAAGCAGTCCGGCGCCCGCTCGTGGGTGCAGCGCCTGCGCCTGTTCGGCGAGCGGGTCGACCTGGGCCTGGGCTCCGCCGACAGGGACAGCGCCGATTACGTGAGCCTGGCGCAGGCACGCAGGACCGCGCTCGAGAACCGCCGCATGGTGCGCGACGGGGTCGATCCGCGTCGCACCCGAACGCCGAGCTTCGCCGAGGCGCAGCGCGCCGCATACGCCGAGCTGCTCCCGCAGTGGAAGGAGAGCAGCCGCTTCGCCGAGAAGTGGGTCAGCACGATGGAGCGCTACGTGCTGCCCAGGATCGGCGCGGTGCCGGTGGACCGCATCGAGGCGCGGCACGTCAAGCGCGCCCTCGCGCCCATAGCCGCCGCCGGCAAGGCCGACACGGTCCGCCGAACCGGGGGGCGCATCAGGGCGACGCTCGAATGGGCGCGCATCGAGGGACACTACGACGCGCCGGACCCGGTGGACGCCGTGGTCAGGGCGCTGCGCGTCGCGAAGGTGGAGCGCACCCGGATGGCGGCGCTTCCGCATCGCGATGTAAGTGGCGCGCTGGAAGCGGTCGAGACCGCGAAGCGCACGGTTCCCGTCACCCGCCATGCGTTCCGCTTCATGGTGCTGACGGCTGCGCGCGGCATGGAAGTGCGCAGGATGGAGTGGCGCGACGTGGATCTGGACGCCGCGACCTGGAACCGTCCGGCGGACAAGATGAAGGCCGGCAAGGCGCACCGCGTGCCCCTCTCGCGCCAGGCGCTCGACGTTCTCGAGGCCGCGCGGGGCTTCGGCGGCGCCGCCGGCCTTGTGTTCCCGGCGCAGGGGCGTCGCGGCCAGATGCTGCCGGACAACGCGATCCGCCGGCTCGTCTCGCGGGTCTGCGACGGCGCGACGGCGCATGGCTTCCGCTCCAGCTTCCGCGACTGGGCCGGCGAGACCGGCGTCGAGCGCGAAGTCGCCGAGCTCTGTCTCGCGCACGTCGTCGGCGACTCGAACGAGCGTGCCTACGCGCGCAGCGACCTGCTGGAACGGCGCCGTCCGGTCATGCAGCGATGGGGAGACTACGTCGCGTCGTGACGCGGAGAGCGCCGTGACAGGCTAGTTCCCGCCGCCAGTCCGGTTTCAGGACACTCTCCGCACCGCCCGGGAGGGAGACCCGCACCGCGTCCAGCCTTTCCGGCTGCTATGGCCTGATCGGATCAGCGCGGCGCCGTCGCGAAATGAGTCGCCCTAGGATGTCGGAGGCGAGCGCGTGTGCGGAGGGTAGCGCGCGAGATCGTGCGCGGTTCGGTGGAAACCCAGCCCCGACATGGATGTCCCAGGACGTGTCCCTGGTTGCGCTTTGTAGGTTGGCGAGTGTAAGGAGGTATATTCTTGGCGCTGGCAGATGCAACGGGATTAGTGTGGGAAACCATATGCCGACCCTGTTCGATGGGACATGTGGCATTGGCGACATCGTTGAAATCCTCGACCGAATGGACGCGAACTGTCCGCGGCCTTCTTCGACTTCCAAGGAGCTTTGGCGGCTTCGGTGCACGAAGAAAGGCCGTCTTCGCGGCAACGAGACGCTCTTAGAGAGGGCCGTAGCGATGCTGGCGGACAACGACCATATACCTGGATGGTTCAATCAGTGTCCGGCAGCGTCCGGAATAGGGGACTCCTTTAGAAACAGGAGGAGGAACGTCGATCTCGTTCACTGGTGCGCCGAGGACGGTCGGTTGACGCTTGTTGAACTGAAATGGGGCCGCGGCGCCCCCACGCACGCGGTACAGCAGATTCTCCGCTATGGGGCGGCGTATTTATTGTGTCGAATGCACCGGGACAGGCTGCCCGTCGGGAATCGTCCGGTGATGTCAGCCATGCACGTTGCGCTCCGAGTCGCCGCGCCGATCCGGGACTATCGCGACGACGGCCTTCGGGACTGCCTCTTCCGGGCGCAGGAAAGCCTTGGCCGCGTTCCGGGAAGAACGGGACTGGCGGGACTGTCGATGTCGCTGGACGTACTGGCCTTCCCCGAGTGGTTCGATCACCTGCCGTTCACCGATGGCGCGGAAGTCCGCGACTCGTGTGACAGGCCGGAGTTGACGGAGGAGGGCCGCATCATCGTTGATGCCTTCGATGGCTTGGCCTTGGTACACCTCGACCGCGATGGGACGAAGGGGTGAACGGAAGATTCCTGCCTGGGGTGCCGGGAGCGGAGATCGAGAGAATCCTCAACGCTGCCCCCGGCAACGAGATCACCAGCGGCAAGTTTGACAGCCCCGAGTCGTCATCGGCGTTAGTCGCCAATGCGTTCGGTTTCTACCTTCACCGGGCGGTCGACCTTCCAGTGCTGCCTGGTTGCGAAGAGGAGGTCTGGCCCGCACGGTCCCTGTCTATGGAGGCCAAGCTCCGGTTTCCGTGGCGCGGCGGGCGTCATCCCTTTCTGGATTGTCTGGTGGAGACGCCATCGGCGCTTATCGGCATCGAGTCGAAGCGCTTCGAGCCGTATCGTTCCTCGCTGAGCGATGCGTTCTGGCGACCAGTCTGGGGCGAACACATGGGTGGATACGAGGGCGTCCGGGACCGGCTACGAGACAATCCCGCCGGAGGATTCGCCCACCTGGATGCAGCGCAGTTGTTCAAGCACGCCCTAGCGCTGCGGAGCGAGGTCTATCGGCGTGAGCCGTGCAAGCTCAAGCCCATCCTGTTCTATCTCTACGCCGAGCCCGAAGTCTGGCCGAGGAACGGCGAAGCCGTCGATGAACAGGCGAAGGCCCGACATCGGGAAGAGATCGAGGCATTCGGCAAAGCCGTCGGTGATGACGAGGTGAGCTTCGTGTGGTGCCCGTGGCGCAACCTCCTTGACACGTGGGCGAGCCAACGCGACAGTCGGACTCGCGCTCACGCGCAAGCTGTGAGGGATCGATTCTTACCGTAGCTGGACCAACACAGGAGAGGTTGGCCAAGATCCGAGCGTACCTTGGTCATGGCGACTGGAGTGGCTGCAATGTTCGATGACGCGATGGACACTATTCTCTTTGACTTCGCCGCATTGCTGGAGACCCGCGTCGGTCACGACGTTTGGACTACGGAAGATTCGGTACGGTACACGCTGTTTGCCGCCATGTTGCGCAACATGGTGGAGGCCCACGAGGTGATCCAGGAGTTCCCGCATCGCTTGCTTGGTGGAGAGAAGAGGGTCGATACATGGATGCCAGACTTCCACGGGAAGGACGTTGCCGTCGAGTTCAAGTACGACCCAGATTCGCGCAGCGGCGCGACCCTAAACGAGACGCAAAGAGCAGGGGCCGTATTCGAGGATTTGCGTCGGCTGCAACTCCTTAGTGACGACGCCGTTTGCTATTTCGTGTATGTCACGATGAAGGGGATGGACCGCCATTTCCACAATCGTCATAGGGAACTGTATGGGCTGGTGCAGGGAGAGTCCTTTGAGATAAGGCGAAGCTACTTCGCCGACAAGCCACGGACCTTCATGGGCAAAGTTGACGGCGTGTTCGAGGCGACCGTTACTTGCGTAGTGAACCAGCGCTTCTTGGATCACAACCTTAGGGTTTACAACATCGCAAAGGCATGACGGCGGGCAGATTGTGCGTCGAAGTCCCCTGACTTCATGGTTGGCCCGTCAAGTAGTCGGCCCAATGCTGCATGAGGGTCCGGCGGCGCTCGAACAGATCGCTACGCCGGTGCCCGAACCGAGCGCCGCCTACTGGAGTCCGCTCCCAGACCCGGAGCCGCGCGAGGAATGCGAGTGGGCGAAGTCGATCCACGACGACGGTCGCAGGTTCCATCGCCACTGATCCCGCTCTCCCGCCGGGGCGAGCGGCTCCGCAGTCGCGCGCCCGGTTCATCAACCCATCGGGAACCGAACCATGGACGACAGTCGCCACAGCCGGCCCGAGTCGATCGACGACCGGATGGAGCGGCTGGAGATCGAGGGTACATGGAGCGTCGGGTGCGTTCGCCCTCCCGCAGGATCGCCGCACCTGGCCGAACAGCGCTATCCGCAGTACCGACGCACGATCTCCAGGCGTCCGTGGCCGAGCTCGCGGGAGATCCGCAGCCGCGCGGCGGCGTCGATGCGCCGCTCCCCCTCCCCAGCTCGCTCCGCGCCGGCCCGCCCGCCGCCGGAGCCTTCCAGCCCGTCAGGCCCTCGTACCGGTCCAGCGCGTAGGCGTGCCGCAGCCCGTGGCTGCGGTCCAGCCCCGCCGCCCGGGTCTGGGCCTCGTACACCCTGCGCTGCTCCGCGTAGTTGCGCCCCGGCGGGATCAGCGCACCGCCGCCCGCCAGACCGCGCGCCTCGTCGAGCAGCCGGCGCTGGGCAGCCGTCCGCACCGGCACCTCGCGCGGCCGGCCGCCCTTGGCCGTCGACGCCTTCACCGCGATCCGGTCGCCGCGGTCGGCATGGGACGGCGAAAACTTGATGGCCTCCTCGCGGCGCAGCCCGAACGCCGCCTGCAGCCGCAGCGCCATGCGCACGTGATCGTCCCTCACCTGCGCCAGCCTCTCCGCGTCCAGGTCGCGCCGCCTCGTGCCGTCGGAGACGTGGCTGCGCGGGCGCATGCCGTAGTCGGCGTTCGGCATCACCATGCCCGACTTGCCGACGCGCTCGGCCCACCAGCGCAGGTGCGCCATGCGGTTCATCATGGTGGCGTCGGACAGGCCGCCGTCGCGCCAGTGGCGCACCAGCGCCTCGACGTGCCTCGGCTTCAGCCCCTCGGCGCGCAGGCCGCGGTGGCCGAGGTCGTGCAGCGCGTTCGCCATCTGCGCCAGCGCGTACGAGCGGTCGTGGCGGGTGCCGTGGGAGCCGGCCTCGCCGGAGCGACGCTGGAGCTGCAGCAGGTCCCAGTTCAGGTCCCGCACGGAGACCCGACGCCGTAGCTCGCGTTGTCCTTCCGGACGATGCCCGGCTTGCCGATCCTGCGCGCCAGCCAGCGCAGGTGCGCAAGGCGGTTCTTCACCGTTCCGTCCGACAGCCCCTGCCGGCGCCACTCCGCCACCAGCGCGTCGACGTGCCGGCCCTTGAACCCGCGCGCCCTCAGGCCCCGGTAGCCGAGGCCGTGCAGGGTCTCCGCCGCCTGCGCCAGCGCGAAGCGCCGGGCGCGGCGCGTGGCGTGCGAGCCGCGTCGGTCGTCCTCCAGCAGCCGCAGCAGGTCGAAGTGCAGTTGGCGCATCGTTGCCGATCTCCACCCCGTGGGGTGCAATGTCCGGCTCGAAGCTAGAGAGGGCGTCCGCCGGCGTCAACGACGGCGTGCTCACCGGATCGGTAAGCGCCGCCTGCCAGAACGGCAGGGACGGCAGGCATCGCCGAAGGGCAGCTCAAGTCGTGGGGGCCTCGAATGACCGCGGCGTCGGCGCGTCGGACGCGCCCCGCGGCCGCGCGGGCGCGGCCGGGAGCGAGTGTGGTTCGTTCAGTTCTGATGGGCGACCCGGCACCCGTCAGGGTGTCCGGACCCCGCACCTTCGTGCGGAAATGCCCGTCGACGCGTCTTCCCTCGCCGTCTCCTGCGGCGGCCGCGGCGTGTCCTGCGACAACTGGCCCGCCAGCCCTTCGGCACGCGCCGCGCCGCGCGGAGCCATTCGGCATGACGGAGTTCTCCGTCCCGCGCGATGCGTCGCACCACGTCCAGGTTCGCCGCACCGGTTTCCCGGCGGTGCGCGTCTCCGCGCCATGCGGCCTCTCCTGCCGTCGGTGGTTCGCCCCTGTCCGCGCGCTACCGCGAACATGGCGGACCGTGCCTTGCGATGCGTCGACCGCCAAATGCTGCGCCTGCAGCTCGGCACATTGCGCCGCCGTTCGGCGACGCCGTCATGCAGGGCTCTCCGGCCCTGCCATGTCGCGCGATGGCGACAGATTGACGCCGGGCACTCTAGCACCGCATCACCACGCCGGCACCAGCTTTCTTCTTACCGGAGCGCTTGCCGCCGCTGGCCCGAACCCCGCATCTGCGCCCCGTCACTACCGGAACTCCGCCGCCGCCTAGAGGCGCCGGCGGAGGTAGTGACGGGGCGCAACATGCGGTCCGTCGCCACAATGCTCCATTACTGGGCCTCAGTCACTTCGTAACCACCTGCGAGGCACGCTGCTGCTTGGCATTCGCGACACGTCATGCCCGTGGGTTCCAATCCGGATTCGTGTACCACAGGAATTGCTCGTCCGGCCTCCATACAAGCCCATCTTCAACGTGATAGGCAGCCGGGCCCTTCCCGCGGAAGTCGATGAAGTCGGGGCTCTGCCCGCAGTAAACCTGACGCACTTTCTCCTGATTCACGGTCCCAGATGCAACGACCGCGTCGGGCACGCCCGTACCGTGAGCCAGGGCACCCTGTACTACCTCCAAGACCTCGCGTCGGCCAACGACCCCGAAGAAGACAGCGTTGTGCCAGCCTCGTTCTTGATGCTGTTCGCCATGGCTGCTGTTGACACTCGGGGATGGCCCCGTGCTGTACATGTACACCGTGGCAACCCTGTCCCCGTTGTCGGCTGCATATCTGCCAAGTGCGTGTTCAATGAAGACCGACCAGTTCGAGTACGCCAACCAAAAACTGTCCTCGTCGAGTTCGATCGTCTCGAGCGGCTGCGTAACCCGTCTGATCCCGAGGTACCCCTTCACCGATCGATCGTACGACTCGGACATTTTCCTGGCCGCATCAAAGTGTCCCTTCGACTCGAACCGCCTTTCCATTTCCTCTGCGTTCAACAGCACCCTACCTTCCACCCTCGCCGATCACGGATCACACCCGAGCACCGCTGCCGAACAATAACATCCTCGATTTCGCAAAAGCAGCTACCGTGGTGCAGCCTAGCGGCCATCTACGGCGTCGTGCCACTGCCTGTTCGCCCGCGCGCGGCCCCTGTATCCCTTCGGCGAAGGGGGTACACGCCGATACCGAGGCAACGCTCCACGTAGGACGTGTCGGCCGTGACAGAGTTGTCGCCGCAGTGCGCGACAGCGGCACCCGATGACGCATCACTGTGCACCGCAGGCACCGTCCACACCGCAGACTCTAGGTCGAACTCGTCGAGCCTGCGGCGCCCGCTCAACGAACCTGCGCGTGGGGGCCGGCTGGGAGACCAACGTCGTTGTCGAGCAGCAGGCTGCCGCCGGCATTGCGGATGCGTACGGCGTGTACCCCGCGAGCCTGCATGGGGACGCGCACGGCCCATGTCCCGGCACGGCCTGCCGACGCGCCGATGTCCGCGGCGGCGAGGGGTTGGCGGTACATCTCCATGCCCGAGTCGTCGTGGAGCGTGAGGACGAAATCGCCGGGTGCATCGATCCGTGGCGGCGATGTGCTGGTGGCGGCGGAGAACAGGGTCCAGAAACCGTGTTCGTCCACCGACCCCGAAAGCGCGAGGCTGCGAACGATGGCGGGTGCGTTGCCAACCCGACCTTCCACTGCGGCTGCGTGCCCGCCCTGACCGCCAAGGTGGCTCCTGACATTCGGCACCTGCATCGCGGCTCCGTTACGTTCCGCCGCTTCGCTCGCCTCGTCGCCCCACGCCACGGCCTTCTGGTAGCTGTACGTGGAGATGTGCTGCGGCGCGCAGCCCGACATCAGGTCGTAATAGTTCTCGCTGGCCGTGATGAACCGCTGCTCGAGGAACGAGTAGCTCCCCTCGGCGCCGATGCCGGCGTGCGGGAACGCCGCGTCACCCAACGCCTGACAGGGCACAGACCGCAGACCCATGCCCCATCCGAGTCCGAACGCAACCCGTTCGGCGGCGTCCGAGTCGCCCACTACCACCTGATTGGCGCCCCCATAGACGTGGTTGGAGTCGGATTCCCACCCCGGCGGCATTGCCGCGACGGCAATGTGAAATTCGTCCGCCGCACCCTCCTCGTTGGCCAATTGCACCACTCGGTCGAAGAGCCGATCCGCATCTACCTGCTGGCCGCTTCGCTCCTCGGCGGAGAGTTCATAGACGAGCGCGGCTCTCACCCGTGCGCTCACGCGAGCAATCGGCAACAGGCTTCGCGCCACCCCGAGGAGGGCGTCGGCGGTCACGGTCGGCGTCGTGTCAACGACCTGAATAGGCACGAACACCGGTTTCAGCGCCGGCAGCGTTCTCGGCGTGAGCGAGGCGAAGTTCAATCGCGGTGTCGCGATGACATCGGCGTCCAACTGCGCATTGGGGTCGGCCACGAGGTCAAGCCCGTTTCCTTGCACGAACTGCCGGCCTTGCACGGGCATGGTGTAGCTCGACACCCACTTTCTGCCGCGTCGCATGGATCCCGCGGGCTCGGCATCCAAGGGCGCCGCGACTCCCGCGACATGTACGTCGGCAGCGAGCGGCGGCGTTGCCGCAGACTCGTGCTCGACGTGCACCCGCACGACGCTTTGGCGGTTGGCGATGGCGTCCACGCGTCCGGTTGCGCCTTCCAAGGCGAATCGGCCCGCGAGGGGCCTTGAAAGACCTCCACTTCCCTCACGCGAATCACGCCGTCTCGACAGAGCACGTCCCAGGCCACGGGCACGCGGGTGTTCTTCACGCGAATCGTCAGCCGCACATTGGCGGTTCCACCTGCCCTGCAGGTCATCCGCAGGTTGTTGGTGATGCTCTGGCCGCGCCGTACAAGGCCACTGGCGCGGCCAATGAGGACGTCCGGGTGACTTGCCTCCACCGCAAAGGACGTCCGCGGTTGCCCTGCCCATGTGGATGTGGCCTGCCAAGTCAGGCTCGACCTGGCGGCTTGGGCCGGTGAACCGAGCGCTGCGGCGGGCGCCGCCTCAACCCGGATCTGCACCGGCGTGGTGGAGATGTCCGCAGCGCTTCCGTCCACTCGCCGTGTGCTGCTGTCGCCCACGGCGTTGTGTACGAGCGATGCCTCGTTGCCGGCCAGGTCCGTGATCGCGCCGCCTTCGAGCCGCAGCGCGTCGGCCGGAATCGCGAGCCCGTTCGCATCGGCATCGGCACGCGAAACCACGTAGCTAAACCGCAGCCCGTCGGCGCCTGAGTTGCCGTCGAACGAGGCAAGACGGGTGTCGTCGCCAATGACGATCGCCAGTTGCTCGGAACCGGTGGCAACCACCGGCTCGCTGAATCGGACCACAACGGAAACGACGGCACCGGCGCCGTAGGTACCGTTCGCTGCCGGTGAGGCAATGCTCACGCCTTCGATGCGGGGAGCCCTGGTGTCGACGCTGAAGGGCTCGATCGTTTCTGCGTAGGCAGAGAGATCCCCGCTTACGGCATTGCCTTCGTCATCCTCGATGGAGGTGGCGAGCAGGCGAAACGCTCCTCTTGCCAACTCCAGGTCCGTCACGTTCTCGCCCGTGGCAATGACGCGACTGCAAACGAAATGGCGGTCGCGCCCGTTTCTTGGCGCACAGGGCAGTTCGCGGACCCCGACCTTCAGTCTGGCGGCGCCGCCGACGTTCACCGGTTCCGGAAAGACGACATGAAAGGCAAGGGTTTGCCCCTCGCCGAAGCGGGTGCCGCCATCGGCCGGCGGCTCGAGGACAACGCCGTGGAAGTTCGAACCGATGCGGACGCGTCCCGAAGGAGGCAACGCAACGGAATCCACTTCGACCGCACGGCCCCGCGCGTCGAGGATCAATACGTCGGCCCAGCCTTCCGGCGGCAGTTGAAAGCCGACCAAGTCAAAGTCGTCCTCTCCGACGCCCGGAGCGCCATAGTCGATGTGCCACAGATTTCTGTCCTTGTCCACGAAGGAGTGCACCGGCTCCCGGAAGCGGGTGGCGCGGCGCTTGCCGGCCAACACAAACTCGGGCGTCCCCCGCGCCACAACCATGCCGTCGAAGGACAACCGGCCGCCGCCGAAGGTCAATCTGGACCCCACTTGCCGGGGGCGAGCTGCCGCAACTCGCGTTCCGTCGACTTTGTGGTCCGCCGCCGTGAAGGGCGTGAACGCCATCGACTCGCCATCGATGGCGTTCCCGACTGCGTCCTGAACCGGGCCCACGTTTACGGCACCGGCAAGGGACACGCCGTCGGCGTCGACGTCGGCCTCGGTTACCAGATACGTAAAGGTCGCCGACGTTGCCCCAGCGCGGATCCAGGTCCCAAGCGTTTTGGTGCCGGACTCCAGCAAGAGGTCCGTCGTTGCCCAGCTGCCCCCTCGGGACATTTGCAGCGGCTCTGTGAACAGGACTCGCACGGCAAGCGCCTCGCCACGACCATAGGTCGCGCCCAAGGGCCTCGACGCGATCGTCGCGGAATGCACAGCCGGCGGCGCGGTGTCTGGCTGGCTGCCGTCCATCGGTGCGTCGTGCCACTGATTGGCCTGGCTGTATTCCGTGCTCGCCGCGTTGCCGGCTCGGTCCTGAATGGACGGCCATTGCTCGGCGAGTCTCACCGGTCGAGCAAGTGGGCCCGCGCCAAAGAAGATCCTCCTCACGGTGTCTTGCGCCAGGACGTTGAAGCGAAACACGATGGAACGCTGCCGGCTCTCCGCCGCGGTTGCGGCTCTCTCCCCGCCGCCGCCCATCTGGGTGCTTTCCACCTGGGGCAATCCACCGACTGGCATGGCTGCAAATCCCGTGAGGTACACCTCCTCGTCGAAACTCACCTCGATCTCGACCATGTCGCCTTCGCGGTACACGCTGCCAGACGGCGGCCTCGAAACCACACTGAGGCCAACGACTTGCGGACCGACGGCGTCAACGCGATGGCGCCGCTGCCGGCCAGGTGCCGAGTAGTCCGTCTGCGCGACGTTGCCGTCGGCGTCGCGGATGCCCGCCCCGCCGGCAAGGCCGCTTTCCGGCAGCACGACACCGCCGGCAGCAAGGTCGCCCTGCCAGATCCTCGTCGTGAACGTGAGTCTGTTGCTGCCGCTGCCGTCGCGATAGGGCGCCTCGCGGGCCTCGTTTCCGACTTCGATAGCGAGCGTGGGCAAGCCTTCGACGAACACGGGTTCGTCGAACTCCGCCGTCACCTCGATCACGTCGCCGCTGCTGTAGGTGTCGTCGACGCCGGGGATGGAGGTAACGGACACCGAGACGATGCTTGGCGACCAGGCGCCCGCACCGTCCACCCGGTGTCCAGGTGCGTTGACGATGCCGTGGCCACGAAGAGAGAGCGCAGCGGCGTCGCCGCCAGGCCCAGCGATGCTCCCGCCGGCGAGCTTGATTGCGCCGGCTTTGATGCTGATCCCGTCCGGATCGTTGTCGGCGGCGCGTACCGTGTAGCCGAAGTGCAGACGACTGCCACCGTGCATCCACATCGGTGCGCGGCGCGCGGTGCCGCCGACGTCGATCTCAAGCACGGGCGTCCCGGCAACCTCCACCAAGGCATCGAACCGCACCGTAACGCTGATGCGGTCGCCGGCGGAGTAAGTGGTGTCCAGCCCTGGGGTCGAGCCGATCGTGACCTGCCGAACCTCGGCGGCGCCGGCCGCGGTGGCGAAGCAAATGGCCAACGCGAGAGCCGACAACCACAGAGGCCAAGGTCGCCAATTGCCAACCGTCTGCCAATGGCTACGTCCAGCGGCGAGGGCCCGCGTCCTCTTTGGATTCATAGCGCTTGCCGCCTCCGCACGCCGAACAGGCTCGCAGAAGCCCGGGGCGGTGCAGTATAGCCGCGCCACACCGTACCCTCTAGTTTTTCCCCGAGGGCAAGCGCTCGTCATTGTGCCGTCGTTTGGTCTGGCTTCAGCCCGTCCCTTTTTGCAGCCCCGCACAGGCCTCAGCCTTGACGCAAGGGTCCGTCCCAAGCCGCCACACAAAACAACCAACAAAGGACATCGCGGCCCTTGGTGGTGAAGTCTCTCGCTCTGCCCGTCCCCACCACATTGCGGACGACTGGCTGGGCGTCCGGCACGACCAGCCGTCCGTTTTCGCGGCAGTACGTATGCCAAGCCACGGGCGTAACGTGCTCGCACCGCCACGGCCTCAACGTTGGAACCGTCGGGTTTCGCCCGCACCAGACCGATACCACCTAGTCGTACACGTCCGAGCCAATACCGCCACGAGGGAATGCCGAATAGCGCACCTCGACGCCTCCTCTTCGACGTGGCCATGAAACTCGCGGCAGGAGCCGCAGGTGTCCGTGAACACGTCGATCACTACGTCGGCGTCATCGGGCCGGTAGGTGATCGTGGTCGCGGCATCGAGCGACTCTAGCTTGAGCTAGGAGGTCGTCCTTCCGGTCACCGCTCGCACGGCTGTCCATCGGCGATCCCATGGCGGAAAACGAGTTTCGGACTCTCAGCGACTACGACCTCCGCAGGGAGGAGTTCCACAAGACCGTCAGTAGCGCGGTCGCCGCGTGGCCGATTCGCTACACACCAGAAGCGACAATTGCTTCCGCGTGTTTCGTGTAGAAGATAAGGCCAGAAGACGCAAAACAAGCCTTCGGCTAGTCAGAGAAGAATGTCGGGTGCTACCTTGCGGCGACACCCGACACACCTCGGGCTAGAAACTAGCCCCAGCCGTCGTCGCCATCGTTCGGCGGGTCAGGATCATCGGGGCAAGTGGGCCCAACGCATTCGCCGGGGTTGGGTGCGTAGTCGCCATCGAAATCATCAGGGACCAACATGCACTCAGTACTCCCGGTCGACGGGTCGGTCCAGCAGACCAACTCGTCGCCGATGGCGTTACCACTCCAAAGCAGTAGAAATGCGAAGATCGCAGGAACACGGCGCAAGCGCCGGATCTTGTTTCCGCTCATAGTCTCAGGAACCTCCATTAGGATTGTTAATTTCGCCCAATCGTGCTATGTGACCGCGATAAATGGCAACAGGGTGACCTGTTCGGATCGCATGCTGTCCAAAAGCGCTGCGCACAGCTAAGGGGCGATGCGCACCTTACGAGATACGATCGGTCTTGCGAGGGTTGCGTTAGGCTACGCCGTTTGTTAGTGGCACCCTTTTTTCCTCTCGATCTCCTAGAGCGTGCAATGCAAGTGCCCGTTGTACAGGTCGAGGGTGCCACGAGGCTCAGCGGCGGACTGTAGGTCGCGGGGGCGGGCCAACAGCGGATGTTCCAAACCAGCACGGTCCTGAAGCAGCCAGCGCGAAACCGTGGTGCCATCGATTGTCGGCGCTGAATCGAGACTGAGAGGTCCTATCGGAAGTTTGCAGGTCCGCGCCTTCACCGTAACACCACCAAAACGCGCGGGCCCTCGCTCGAACCTGGGTCGACGGCGGCGAGGCCCAGTTTCGAGAAACTCCTGCAAGGCGCGAGAACGCCCCTGCATGTCCTGTCGCCCCGGAAAGCACCAGTGGAACAGACTGCATCGAGCCTACAACGACACCGCCCCGGTCGAGTACCGGCACCTCTACCGCGGCAATCTCGCCGCGCCAACGTCAGCGGCAACTCGCCGGCTACCTCCGCTTCTTCAACACCGTCAGACCCCACCGAAGATTCGACGGGCACCCCATGGAACCGTCAGGCCGCCGGACCCAACAGCGGTTCTCTTGCGTCCGCACAATGTAGCGAATGCTCCCGTCAAGGCGGTATGATTGGGGAAGTCCAAATGGCCTTCGGTTACCGACATTGCGATGATCGCAAGTGGACGGGGCTCTCGGCATGGACGAGGATGTTTTGGAGCGGGACAGGAGTAGCTCGTGGGATGGGAGATGTTCGCAACGCGCTCGGGATGCGGTTACTTGCGCAAGCGTAGATGGACCGTGGCTGGCGCAGTGCTCCTGGGGATGATGCTAGCCCAAGGATTCGGGACGTGGGCCACCGAGATTGAGGCTGACGAAGAGGTAGTGGTCAAGGCGCCGCCACTTGAAACGGATGCGGAAGCGGTCGCGAATCGGATGCTGGACACGTACCTCTCCAGGGAGCGAGGTCGTCGCCTGTACCTCCAACATCGCTACGCCGAGGCGGTTCCGTATCTTCTGGCGGCCGCGAAGCGGGGATTCAAGATGTCGCAAGCGAGGCTTGGCGAGATATACGTCCTCGGCCTCGACGACGTGCCCCAGGACATCGCGGCCGGGATGGGCTGGCTGGGCGTGGCCGCCTCCGGCACGACCATGCCGTCGATTCGCAATCGCTTCAAGGAACTGCGCTCGCATGTGCCACCACCGCTCCAGCCACGTCTCGAGACAATCGTCGCGGCCTTTGCGGCAAAGTACGGCAGCGAGGCAACCGGGGTAACGTGCACTCGCGACAAGCTGCTTGGCACGAATACGACCAAGCTGGACTGTTTCTTCGGCGACGAGTGGAAGTACGTGAGGTACTTCGGCGTTGACGCCGATGAATCACTTGATTCCATGGGGCTCGTCGGAACGCGTTTCGTGCGAGGCCGCTAGTGCCGGCCTCGCCAGATCACCGCTGCGCGGGTGGTCGCCTGTGGGTCGAACTGCCAGTACTCGGTGACTACCTAGACGTTGGCAGAGGACTCGTTGATCCGACCGCTCGTGCACCTATGCCCACTACCTCGTCCGCTGACAGCGACGTGCCATCAGAGCGGTCTTCCTCATGCTTCGACTCTGCCTTCAACCTCTTCTTCTCCTTCGCTCGCCGACTCGCTCGCTGAGGCCCCGCACAAGGACCTCCTCAGTACGTAAAGCCCACATCGCCTGCAGTCACGTTCCCCTCCTCCCCGGCGTCCGTGCCGCCTATCCGGACTTGACGCGCTTGCCGATTTCATACGTCCTCGGCGAGTTCTGTCGCACCTGCTTCACGCCGCGCGCCTTCAGGAAGGGCCACAGCTCACTTGCGAGAAAGTGCCCGCAGCGCTGCGTGCTCTGTGCGGCGCCGTGCCCGGGCCAGTGACGCTTGATGACTGCCATCGCCTGCTGCGCCTTGAACGTACCGCTTAGCTCCGCCACAAGCCGGTCGGCAATCGCCTCGTTTTCCGGCTTCGCCGGCTTGCCCCTGGACCGCTTCGAGGCCGCGGCCTTCTTTGGTGCCGCCGACTTCCCGGCCTTTCCTTTCGGTGCCGGCGGTCCTGCCGGTTCGTCGATCTCCCAGCGCATGTCTCCGGCGACAAACCGCGCCATGTCTACCGAGATTCCGCTGCCGTTGCCGACCGTGATCCACAGGAACGGCGACGGCCTGCGTTCCGCGGCCAGGCCCCGGATCTTCGAGAACAGGGCCGCGAAGTCACTGTCGTTGCTCACCACCGCGACGTGCGCGACGTCGCCGGTGACGTAGTCGCAGATCGCATCTACGGCGATCGCAATGTCGGCGGCATTCTTCGACGCCTGGCGCGTAAACCGCTGGACACCGTGCACCCGTCGCCTCAGGCACTGGAACTCCGCCTCGCCCCACAGCTCCCACAGCTCGGCCTTCTCGGCAGGCACGTACAGGGAGAGCCTGCCTATCGGCGGGCAGTGCTCCGGCCATCGCCGCACAACCGCCGCGACGACCCGTTGCGCGGTCTCCAGGTCCGCCAAGTTCTCGATGTCCACGTAGACCCCCGCGCGCAGCGCCGCAGGCTCGACCGGACCCGTCCCTTTCGTGCCTGACACCGAACCGCTTCCGGCGCTATCGCCTGCGTGGGCGGCGTTCTCCCCGCTCTTCACGCCGGACCGTCGTCGGACTCGCCCGCTTCCAGAGCTGCCACCGCCGATGCGCTCACCTTGTCGCAACCGTCCTGCGGCACGGCCACCCGGAGCCACCGTCAGCGAGCCCCGCAGGCACCCCGGGGCCTGACTTCCGCTGAGGTGCCCATTCCAAAAACCGCGTGCGGTCGACCCGCTGCAGGCGGGCACCCTTCGAATTCACAAGCGGCCGGTTGTCCGGCTGCTTCCTCTCCCTAGACAAATCCGTTCTCCATCCGTAGTTTTCGACCATCCCTCCCCGGCGAATTGAGGATCGTGGACTGTGCACGACCCTCAAGGGCCGGACCCTTGCCGGCCGCCCAAATCATTCTCCAGGCGGCGTGAGCCAGTTCTTAAAATACTATTGCACGATGCCTGCCACCGACACCTGCCCGGAATGCGGTCAGCGCTTCAGCGACCCGCTCTACTCCCTGACCACGGGGGAGCCCGTCAACCCGCACGAATGCGAAGGCAAGATCATCGTATGCAACTGCGGCGTCCTGCTCGCCGTCGCCGGATTCGACGCCGATGACCGCCGCTTCCTCCGCGTTGCCACCGAAGGCGACCTCGAAGCGCAGTCGATCAACGACCGCCGGCGCTTCAAGGTGGCAAGCCGAGTGATCCCGCAGGCATCGGACGGACTCACGGCGATGCAGCTGCACGCGCTCATCACCGACGCGTTCGACGACGCCGGGATATGAAGGACCACGGCACCGCACGTTGCCGTCCGCCATCCCTGGCGCGCCAGAAAACTGACTCCGCGTCGCGGCGGCCTGTGAAGTCCCCTACACTGGACGACCTTTCTGCCATCCCATCACTGGAGCGCCCCTTGGACATCTACGTCGGCAACCTGCCCTACGACACCACCGAAGACGACCTGCACAGCCACTTCGCCCCTCATGCCGAGGTCGCCTCCGTGCGCCTGGTCACCGACCGCGACACGGGGGAGGCCGCGGGGCTTCGCCTTCGTCACCATCGAGTCCGACAGCGCCTCCCGGAACGCCATCCGCACGCTCGACGGCCAGCCGATGGACGGTCGCCCCCTGCGCATCAACGAGGCGCAGGAGCGCCGTCCGGCACGTTCGCTGGGACGGGACCGACGCTGACCTCTACCCGAACCGGTTCCCACCGTTCACCACGCCCCGAAAGCCTGCAAATGACCCCTCCCGCCCATGGCCTCCATGGGGGGATGACCCGTCCCACCCATCAAGAACTGGGTTCGCCATCCCACGCCGCCGGTACTCCTCGGGAATCAGCTTCCCAACATAGCGGCGGGCGATATCGTCGGCCAACTGCCTCCGTCAAACTCGAAACGTCCTGGTTCCCTCCCGGACGGCTTCCACCGATGTACCGCGAACACCCCCTTGCAGACACCGTCCACAACGCCAACGACGCAATCTGCCTCTTGCGCCCGGGCCGGGTCAATCCTCCACGCCTAGCGAACAGCCTCGTAGAGGCTTCCCTCCCTGTCCACGATCGTTTGCGCACGTACCTTGATGTAGAGGAGCCTATGGCTCGGATGCAGCACCATGGTCTCCATGCGGATTCCCTCAACTGGACGGCAAGCTGGAACACCGATGATCCCACGGTCCCGCGACAAGCTCGCTCGGGTCGTCAACCCCAACCCATGGCGTCTCGGACGCGAGACCGCTGACCCTACGAGCCCACCGAAGCAGTCCGATTCCCGGTAGCCGGCCACGCTCCACCTCCGCGAAGCCATCCCGACGGCGGGCAGGCACCCAAACCTGACACGCGACGACCGGCTGCAACACCGCTCGGGATGCCGAGCACGGATTCCTCCCAGATCGGCGATGCCACTTTGCCGGCAATGTCCCCGCTCTGTACCCATCCCTACCTATGCGCCGGCTTGTCAGTTTCGGCGGGAGGGCTCGAGTTCGTCGAGGCTGTCTGGCCCAACTACGGGCTCCCGCGCCTCCGCCGCTCCGCCCTCCGCCCCATCCGCTTCTCTGAGCCTATACTCCACCAGCGCCACCATAGGTGGTAGGAACGCGAAGATTTCGGACAAAGCGTATTTGGAATAACGTCAGTGATTTACGCTCGAAATGCCCGGAGTAAGCCCGTCTCCTGCGAACCGCGCACTACGGCGCTTCTCTCCTAGTCCGGACCATCGCCTCCCAACCAATCCCGCGCTCGCAGGAATCCCTTGAGCGCCGCCTCCGGCGAACCCTCCTCCGGCCGGTGGTCGTGCACCCAGGCCGCTCGAGGTGGCAGCGATGCCAGCACCGACTCCACCCGGCGCCCCGATTGCAGGCCATAGCGCGTGCCGCGGTCCAGGGCAAGGTTGAACTCCGCGTAGCGCCCCCGCCGGATGAGCTGCCAACGCTCCTCGCGCTCGCCCCACGGCGTGTCGAGCCGACGCCGCAAGATCGGCAGGTATGCATCGACAAAAGCGTTGCCGATGGCCTTGGCAAGCGCAAAGCTGGCTTCGAATCCGCCCTCGCGCCAGTCGTCGAAGAAGAGGCCGCCGACGCCGCGGGTTTCGCCACGGTGCGGCAGGTAGAAGTACTCGTCGCACGCTTGCTTCATCGCCTCGTAGTGCTCGCCGGCAGCATCCCGGGCCACCCGGTGCCAATGGAGCACATCCGCAAGGAAGGCGTAACAGGGCGTCAGGTCGAACCCGCCGCCGAAGTGCCAGTGCGCCCCCGCCGTTGAAGCATCGCCTGTATCGACAAGGAAAAACCGAAGGTTCATGTGTGCGGTGGGCGCGTACGGGGTGCGCGGATGCACGATGACCGAAACCGCAACCGCCTGAAACGGCCGTCCCGCCAGATGTGGATTGCGTTCCGTGGCAGCCGGCGGCAGGGCGGCGCCAACGCTGTGGGTGAATTGCACGGCTGCCTTCTCCAGGCGTTCGCCGCCTTGCAGGACTCGGGGTCGGGACTTCCCGCCACCCGGGAGCCCTAGCTCTTCGCCGATGAACTTCGCGGCGCCGTCGACGGCCTCAAGGTCGCGAACGAGCCCGGTCTGCAAGCCTTGGAGGAAGGCGCGCACCGGCGCGATGTCCGGTGGGGCAGGGCGCAGGCTCATACCACCCGCGCCGCCCGCAGCTCGTCGATGGCGGCGTCGTCATAGCCGAGTTCGGCGAGGATTTCGCGTGTGTGCTCGCCAAGGGTCGGTGCCCGCAGGCGAATCGGTGTGTCCGCCTTGCCGAAGTCCACCGGCATCCGCCCGACCGGTGCAGGCTTCGGCAGCCCTGGGTAATCCGTGGGAACGAGAAAGCCGCGATCAACAATCTGCTCGTTCGCAAGCGCCTCGGCAGGGGAGAGGACTTCCCCGCAGGGAATGCGCGCGTGTTCAAGTTCTGCCACCACCTGCGCCGTGGGGCGCGTCGCACACCACTCGCTCATGCGGTCGCTGATGTCGGCGGCGTTGTCGCCACGGGTCTCGTCCGTGGCATAGCGCGGGTCGGTGAGCCAACGTTCTTCGCCCATCAGCCGCGCCCAGCGCTCGAACAGGGGATTGCCGACGATCTGCACCAGAATCCAGCCATCGGCGGTCTCGAATGCGTCCGACGGCGCCGAGGTTTGGCCGCGATTGCCGCTGGCGACCCGGCCCTTGCCGAGCAGCGCCTCCTCGATCAGCGTGCCGTTGGCGATGGTGAGGGCAGAGGCGAGCAGGCAACCCTCCACCTGCTGGCCTTCGCCGGTGTTGGCGCGATGGATCAGGGCAGCAAGGGTGGCGAAGGCGTTGAGCGTGCCTGTGGTGTAGTCCACATAGGGGAAGTAGTTCTTCATCGGCTCGTCGGCATGGCCGGTGAGATGCATGTTGCCCGACATGGCTTGCGCCACGCCGTCGAAGCCGACGCGGGTGCCATAGGGGCCGCCGGAGCCAAACGCGGTGCTGGTGGTGAGGATGATGTCCGGCTTGATCTCGGTGAGGGAGGCGTAGTCGAGACCCATGGAGGCAAGGGTATCCGGCGGCAAGTTGGCGATCACGACATCGGCGGTCGCCACCAGCTTTTTCAGGACCTTGGCACCTTCCGGCTTGCGAGGATTCAGGGTGAAGCCGCGCTTGTTGCGGTTCAGCGCAAGGAAACCGGCACCCTGTTCGTCTTCGGTGACGGGGGAGGTGTAGCGATCTTCGCTGCCGGCAACCTTCTCGATGCGAATGACGTCGGCGCCCAAGTCGCCAAGCAAGGCGCCGCAGAACGGCCCGGCGATGTAGCGCCCGAAATCCAGCACCCGCGTCCCGACCAGAATGGACATACCAACGCCTCCCCAAGCGAAAGCGGCGCATTATGCTCCCTTTGGGGCTTTGGAGTTCCCAGCCTGCCGGGTCGCAGGTGGCCGGACAGCAAGGCGGCTTCCCCGCCACCGACATGGCCCGTCTCGCGGGGAGGGGGCTGGTTGCAGCTTCCGGCCCTTGGTTTCTTCGCCTTCGGCGGGAGGAGCGTGATGGGCCCTCGCTCCGAAAGGCGTGTGGGACCGCGCCGTCCGGCCGGCACGTTGGTGTTGATTCCGCTTCGAGGCATATTGTTGGTTTTTCAACGTGTTGCGGGATTCGTTCCATGGAAGTTTCCACCGGGGGGAGGCCGGGCCGGACGCCAGGAAACAGGGCGCCTCCCCGCCGCCGACAGGCCCGTCTCGCGGGGAGGGGGCTGGTTGCAGCTTCCGGCCCTTGATTTCTTCGCCTTCGGCGGGAGGAGCGTGATGGGCCCTCGCTCCGAAAGGCGTGTGGGACCGCGCCGTCCGGCCGGCACGTTGGTGTTGACTCCGCTTCGAGGCACATTGGCGGTTTTTCAACGTGTTGCGCATTTTGTGCCATGCATGGGAATGCGCCCTGCCTTCCCTCGAAAGGGCCCAGCGACGATAGCCTTTACAATTGCGGCATGGACGATGCCAGAGACGCAGTCGAGCGTGCGGCCCGACTCGTGGGGGAGGGTGCGCGGCACCTTGCGGGGACGGACCCCGACGCCGCGCAGATGGAGATCTTTGACCTTGCGCTGTCCCACGCGGAACTGAGCGGCGCCCAGGAGTTCCTGCGCTATGCCGGATTGGATGCGTCGCCGGCCGAGGCGGCATTCAAGCGTGGCCTGGCAGAGCTTTTCTGCGCCGATGCCGTGAACAGCTTGTACCAGCGGCTGCGGGCGCGCCCGGCCGCCTTTGGCCTGACCCCTGCCGATGTCGGCGATGCCCACCTCGGCTTCACGGGGAGAGCGCTCGATCCTGCTGTGCTGGCGCGGCTCGGCGAGGCGGTGCGCGAACGGCAAGGGCGTTTGCCGGCCGATCACCTCGACAACGAGAAGGCCATCATGCGCGACACGTTCCGCCAGTTTGCGGACGAGCAGGTGGCGCCGTTGGCGGAGGCCATCCACCGCCAAGACCTGACCATTCCCGCAAGCATAATCAACGGTTTGCGAGAGCTTGGCTGTTTCGGCCTGTCGGTGCCGGAACGCTACGGCGGACTGAAGCCAGACGAGAATGAGGACAGCCTCGGCATGGTGGTGGTCACCGAAGAGCTGTCGCGTGGCTCGCTCGGTGCCGCCGGCAGCCTGATCACGCGCCCGGAGATCATGGCCAGAGCCCTGCTAGAGGGCGGCACCGAGGCACAGCGGTCGCGTTGGCTGCCGGGACTGGCCGCAGGCGTTCCACTCTGCGCGATTTCGGTCACGGAACCCGGCACCGGGTCGGATGTCGCCTCGGTGGCGCTCCGTGCCACTAAGGCCGAAGATGGCTGGCGCCTGAACGGCAGCAAGACGTGGTGTACGTTTGCCGGCATGGCCGGTGCAATCCTCGTGCTGGCGCGCACCGATCCGGATGTTCGCCCACGACATCGGGGCCTGTCGCTGTTCGTGGTCGAGAAGCCGGGCACCGACGGCCATGACTTCAGCGTCGAGAGCGGTGGCGGCCGCATGACCGGCCGTGCCATTCCCACCATCGGCTATCGCGGCATGCACTCGTTCGAAATGGCATACGACGACTTCCTCGTGCCCGACGACGCTCTGGTAGGCGAAGATGGCGGCCGGGGCAGGGGCTTCTACTACACCATGCGTGGCTTCTCCGGCGGCCGCCTGCAAACCGCCGCACGCGCTTGCGGACTCATGCGCGCCGCCTTCGAGAAGGCGCTGACGTATGCCGAGGATCGCGAGGTGTTCGACCGACCCGTAGCTTCCTATCCGCTCACCCTGCAAAAGCTCGCCCGCATGGCCGCGAACATCGTCGCCTGCCAGCAGTTCACCTATGCTGCCGCCCGCGCCATGGACGCCGGTGACGGCCAACTCGAAGCGAGCCTGGTCAAGCTCCTCTCCTGCCGCGCCGCCGAATGGCTAACTCGCGAGGCCCTGCAAATCCACGGTGGCATGGGCTACGCCGAAGAATCCGACGTAAGCCGCTACTTCGCCGACGCCCGAGTCCTTTCGATCTTCGAGGGAGCGGAGGAGACGCTGGCATTGAAGGTGGTAGGTAGGGCCCTTCTTGGCACATAGTGCGGAATAGCATCAACGACTTGATACGAGGCAAGGACGTGACGAAGGGGATCAAAATCGAGTGGCACTACCCAGGAACGGAGAGGATCTCAGAAATCGAGCATCTTTACGGCATCGATGTCGACAACCTAGCGGAAGTCCCAAGCATAAACGCCGTGCCGAGCTATTGGCCCAAAGAGGACAAGATTGTCGAGTACAACGTCGAGGTTGATCGCGAGTGTCGGCCACGCTGGCGCTTCGAGGATTTCGAGAAAGACAACTCGCCTAGCTCAACTCGGGGGATGACCGGGGCTGACGGGCACTGACCTGCACGACCTTTGTCAGGAAAGGGGCTCGCGGCCGCATGATGCTCGCGGTCGACGCGAGGTCGACAGCGCTCGACATCGGCTCGGACGGATACGACGGCAACCTGAGCGTCCAGATGACGTTCGAACGCTTGGTGCCTTACGCGGGGATCGGCTGGAGCACCGGCCGCGGCAAGCGGGGCATCGGCGTGGTGATCGATGTAGGTGTGGTGTTTCAAGGTGTTCCCGTAGTGACGGTCGAGGGGATCGCCTACAGCTCGGAAGGGGAGGCATGCAGCTTCCGAGTGGCAGGCGACAGCTCGACCTCCCTAACGGGCGCTGCCTGCGTCGCACTGGACGACTTGCAGCAGGACGCGAGCCACGAGCATGAGGAACTCATGGACGCGCTGGCGGATTTCGAGATCTATCCCGTGGCGTCGGCGGGGCTTGTGTACCGGTTCTGACCCGTCTGGCTAAGTCGATGTAACGACGGTGCAGTGGAGCACGCGACGTTTAGAGGAATGCGTGCCAACAGGGCGAGATGTTTGTGTGTCGGGCGTCAGGCTCGGCGTACCAACCTGCGGTCGGGGTTGTCGAAGTACTCACAGTCCACGAGCAGGTCCCCGGCCTTCCCGCCTTCCTCGGCAATCTCTATGTGGTGGCGAACGACGGGCTTGTACGACGGGTATGTGCGCACCGGGAACTCGAGCAGGTGCTCGGTTGAGGTCGTAGTGTGACGTCGCCTCCACGAAGCGCAACACGAACGCCGATCTTCGGGGCAACGGCCCCTCCCCAAACGGCATTCTGCAG
>VXSY01000110.1:38375-84168 GCA_009837725.1 Gammaproteobacteria bacterium
CTGCAGTGCGGCTGCCGGTGTGCGAAATCTCTGCCGGAGGTGTAGGACGAAATGTTTGTGTGTCGGGCGTCACGGCGGATAGCGCGCATAATAAATATTATGTTAAATTTAGGCGGTTAACCCGGATTACTCATGACTCATGAGTGCCCTACTGCGGACGGACGATCCGCAGCGGTCGTGCCCGCGGCGGAAACTTCTTCTTCACTCAATGGCCATCTGCGGGGCGGGCTTCTACCGCAACGTCAGTCTTGCATTGACCTGGCCGGGTTTGTCGGCGTCGATGCTGACATTGACGACGCGGATGCCGTGTTGGGTCTCCAGGGCTTCCATCCAGGCGATGACGGAGGCGAAAGGGCGCGACTCGACGTGAACGACGAAGCCGTCGCCGTCTGGCTGGATGCGGCGCAACGGCAGGTCGAACTCGCCGGCGGAGCGGTTGATGGTGGAGAGTTGGGCTTGGGGAGCCCCTTCGCCGGCGTCTCGGCGGGCTTCGGCGAACGAGCGGTTGGCGGTCATCCACGCAAGCGATGCGCCCTCGCGTTGCAGGCGGCTGACCGCACCTTCCCGGTAGTCGAGGGTTGGTTGGATCGCGGTCAGCCAGAGCACGGTCGCGCCGATCAGGGCGCTGCCGACCTTGAGCAGCATCTTTTCGCGGCGTTCGAGGGCCTCGTAGCGCCGCCGCATGGGCGATGCGGCCCACGCCTGCGCGACGTCGGATACGCCCGGCAACGAGGCCATCAGGAGTCCGCCCCCACCCGGAGCCGCGCACGCACACGCCCGTCCTCCTGTTCCGCCGAGGCGATGGTGAGTTTTACGCCCTTGTCGGTGAGGTGCTGCTCCAGACGGTCCAGCGCGTCGTAGCTCGGCACGGTGACATCGGCGGCAAGCCCCCTGCCGTCCGCGTAGGACAAGGTGCGCAGCTCGTATTCGGCTACCGACGAGGTGAGGCCAGCGCCGAGATGGCCGATGAGTGCCCTGCCCCCTGGACCGCTTTGCGGCGACCCGCCAAGCTGGCTGCGCATCCGGTTTGCCGGATTGCCCACCACGTGCTCGGTGCCATAGATGTCGCGGTAGAGGGCCACCGCTTGCTCGCGCAAGGCGTTCGCCTGTCGGTTGGCCCACCAGCCCTCAATGGCCATCGCCGACAGCCAAACCAAGAGTCCCGCCGCCGCCAGCGCGGCCAACGGCTTCCAACGCGGCAGATTCGCCCATGTGCTGCGCTGGGGGGCGAACTCTCCTTGCAGCAGATTCACGGCGTCAGTGCCGCCCGCGAACGAATCGGCGAGGAAGTCGAGGGCGGGAAGATCGCGCCGCTGGCACTCGGCCAAGGACAAGGCTCCGAGTTCCACCGGGCGCACGGCGCCGTTCATTTCGAGGAGCGATGGCGGCGCGCCACCTTCCGGCCGCTCGCAAAGCCCTTCGAGCACCACCGGCAGCATCGCCGCGTCGACGCCGGCTAGCCGGTCACCAAAGCGCACCAAGGCCCGTTCGCCTTCGTGCAAGACGGCGATGGCATCCTGCGCGGACGGCAGCGCCATCGCGTCGGCGGTGAGAAACCGTGGCGCCAGGCCGTGTTCGGCAAGCGCTTCGAGCCATCCGGCCACGGCCGAACGCGGCACCGCCAGACACATCACCTCTGCGCCGCGCACCAGAGGGCCTGTGGCAACGTGCATCGACTCGATGTCCTCGGTCAGGTGCTCCTCGACGGCAAAGGGCGTGGCGCGGCGCATTTCCTCCACCGAGCGTCCGGGGATGGCCACTGGCAGCGCCAGCACCTGATCCGCCGGCACCAACGCCACTAGGCTCGTGTCCCCTGCCCTCGCGTCCGTGCCCTGTTCGGGCGCTCGCAGCGCCATGGCAAGGCCCCGCAGAGCCTCGCCCCTGGCGAGAGTCTCACCACGGTCGCCGCGAACCAACCACGGCACTGGCGCCGCCGCCGTTGCATCGCCTGCGGCACCCTGCTCCGGCGCTTCCGCTTCGAATGGCGGCAGGCGCACGAACGCGGTGGTCATCGGGGGCCTTCTTCAATCGGGCGAGGCGGCGAGTCCTCGCGGCGACGGATCACCCGCAACTCGCCCGAGCTGGGGTCGCGGTGGAGGGTGGAGACGATCTCGCTGACCCTGCCCAGGATGTCCGCCCGCACATGCACCTCGAAAAACTCACTTGCGACGGCCAGCGTGCCGACGCTGGCACCGTAGGCGGGATGGTCCGCCGTAAAGGATTCCACGCTGTCGAACTCGCGCGAGGATTCTACCAATGCCCGCACCTCTGCCCGCACGAGATTGGGCGCGAGGGAGGCCAGCACTTCTTCCCCAGCCGTGTTGACGTTCACTGCCAGTTCGCCAAGCGGCAAGGCGGTGACGTGGGGATACAGCGCGCGCCATTGTTCTGCGGCAAGCTGGGTGGCGATTAGGAACTCCGAGGCATCCGCGGCCGGCGCATTGGCAACCCGATGGGGCTCGGCCGCCATCAGGTGCTCGCCGTCTTCGGCGCCGAATTCGTGCAGTTCGGCATCCTCGTCCACCCAATCGAGCCAGGCGTCGGCCAACACCGGATCGAGGGAGAGGCCTTCGAGCAGGCGTCGCAGTCGCAGGAGGTTCTCTGCACTTTCTGGCCCGACCAGCGCATTCAGATTGAACCGGCCACCAAGATCGGTGATCGATACCACAACTTCACCGCCTTCGAAGCGCAGAATACGGGGTGCCGTGCCCTGCCCCGCTTCGCCAGCCCTTCCTGAAACCCCGGGATGCGGGTTTGACCACTTCTCAAGCAGCGTGTCCGTGGTTCTCGTTTCCTCATCCTCCCAATCTGCAAACAGTGCCTGGCGGGCGTACTCCTCGCCGGCGAGTGCATAGTGGCGCGCTTGACCACCGTGCAGGAAGTGGCGCGTGTGCGCTACCGCCAATTGGTGCTGGGTGATCATCCGCCATGCGAGCGCGGCCACCAGCGCCACGATCAGCAGCACGCTGACCAGCGCCACGCCCCGGATTCTAGAAATCCTCATCGTCGAAATCGGCGTCTGGGTCGTCTGGGGGCGGCTCGTCATGCAACTCTTCGTCGCTGGTGAGCGGGTCTTCGCTGCGGCCTTCGAGGAATTCGAAGCCCTGCGGCGGCGTCCAAAGCCGCATCACGTCGAACTCGTCGGTCGCGATGCGCAGGCGCAATCCGACCAGCCGCAGTTCCGGTTCGTCCGGATCGGCGGCCGCCGCTGGTGGCCACACCTCGTGCTCGTCGCCGGCCGAATCGAGCGCCGTAAATGCCGCTTCGGAAACGCCGGCCAGCAACAGTTGACGGTTCGGCTCAGAGCCGGGGGCTCGGTCGAGCACGCGCCAGAACAGGCGGTGCAGTTGGTCCCCGTCCCACGCATAGGCCACCCGCTGCAAGTCCGACCGCTGCTCGCCCAGAGGATTGCGCCAGCCAAGGCGGGTGAATTCCAGCAGCCGGTCGCTGCCGCCCATAGCGACCGGAATGCCAGCATCGCCAAAGGCGTCCCGCACCGGACGATGGGCCAGTTGCTCGATGTCGCGCCGCATGATCTCCAGCGCCCGCTGTGCATCGGTGAGCAAGCCGCCACGCTCCACGGCATGGCCGCCGAAATCGGTCATCTGTCGGAGAATTTGCGTTGCCAGCACGCCGATCACCGCGAACACGGCGAGCGCCACCAATACCTCCATCAAGGTGAAGCCGCCCTGGCGCCGGCGTGGTATCAATGCTCGCCCACGAATGCCACGAGCGTGTCCACGGCGCCATTGGCGACGCCGCCGGCGCTGCTTGCCCCGGCAGGGCGAACCTCTACGGTCACCTGCCAAAGGCCATCGTGATCTGTGGCGCGCAGCGTCGTCTCGACGCGCCAACTGCGCTCCCCCACATCCACGCGCGCCGATCGACTGCCGGCGCGCAGCGCGGTTTCGCGATCCAAACGCATCCGCGCCACCTCGTTCTCTGCCACCCAGCGGGCCAAGGTCCGCTGTTCGAGCCCGTGCAGTTGCGCGAGCGTGTCACCACCGCGGGCGAAGACCGTGACCGACACCACGGCCAGCACGGTGAGGGCCACGAGGAGCTCGACCAGACTGAAGCCACGCTTTGCACGCCCATGGATGCGCTCGACCGCGTACCGCGAGGGCAAGGTGCCGTTCCTCGACAGGGTCCTCCCCTTGCTCATCGGCCTGCCGCAGCCTGGAGCTCGTCGGCTGGACGCACGAGGGTTCTGCCGATGCCGTCCGTGGTCACATGCCATGCGGCGTTTTGTCCTGCTGTGTCTTGCGACACGAGCACGGTAAACGGGGTGGTTTCGCCGTTGGGGAAGATGGCGACTTCCGGGCCCCTCGGTGCGGACCGCCCTGCCCTGCCTTCGAGGCGCAAGTTCACTTCCACGCCGTGCGAGCGAAACTCCGGCTCCTCAACCTCTTGCCAGCGCTGGCGTTGCACATCCTGACGGACGAAGCCGTATTCCCGACTCTCGATTGCGAGCCCCCAAACCTCGTTGCGCCGCACCGACTCGCCGCGGGCGAGTTCCACCGCCAGCGCCAGCCGCTCCGCCTCGGCCTGCACCCGGCGTTGACCGGCGCTGTCGACGAAATTCACCGCCACGACCCCAGCGAGAATCGCCACGATGGTCAAAACAACCAGGATTTCGACAAGTGTGAAAGCGCGCCCTGGCGGGCGCGTCGGCAGTTGCTTCGCAACTGCTGCGGTCTGTCGCAGATTAGCCACTGTGAACTTCATCACGGTCACCTCGCCCGTGAAGGCGCGCCCTGGCGGGTGCGCCCGTATCCGCCTTCGGAGGGTCAAAGATCCGCATAGGCGATGTCTTCGCCCAGCTCTTCGCCACCCTCCTCGCCGTCGGCGCCCATGGACTTGAGCTCGAACCCGCGCCCAGTGCCGATGTAGAGAAACTCGTTGTCCCACTGGTCGAGGGGCAAGCGCCGCAGATACGGTTCCGGGCCCCAGCGCTTGGGTTCCGGATAGCCGGCCGGCTTTTCCACCAGGGCTCTTAAGCCCTGATCCGTGGACGGATACATGCCGTTGTCGGCGCGATAAAGGTCGAGGGCGGTGGCAATCGCACGCAGATCGTTCTCCACGGCCACCCGACGTGCCTGATCGCTGCGGCCGACGATATTGGGCACCACCAAGGCCACCAGAATGCCGACGATGACCACCACGATCATGATTTCTATCAAGGTAAAGCCGCGCCGACGCGTCAACCTGCTGCCCCCCGGATGCCGAAGTACATGGGCGAGGCCGGGAACCTGGATCCGTTGCATTGGCTTCACACCACCAGTTGGTTCATGTTGAGAATCGGCACCAGCACCGCCAGCACGATCAACAGTACCAGCGCCGCCATCACGAGCAGCATCAGCGGCTGGAACACCTGCACCAAGGCGGTCACAAGGCGCTCGAGTTCCTGCTGCTGATGCTCGGCCACCTTGGCCAGCATGGCGTCGAGTTCGCCGCTTGCCTCACCGCTCGCCACCATGTGCAGGAACATCGGCGGAAAGTAGCCGCAGGCTTCCAGTCCCGCGCGCAGGCTGCCCCCTTCCCGCACCTTTTGCGTCGCTTCGCCCAAACGCCCCTTGAGCCATTCGTTTTCCACCACCTCCGTGGCGATGCGCATCGCGTCCACCAACGGCACGCCGCTCGACGTGAGCACTGCCAGTGTATTGGCAAAGCGACTCGCGGTGCCGCCCCGCACAATCCTGCCGACGATGGGCAGCCCGAGCTTGCGCCGATCCCAGGCGAGCCTCGCCGCCGGCCGCGCCAGCACTTGCCGAGTCACGACGACGGTCGCCAGCAGCACCAATGCGACCGCCCAGTAATGCGTCCGGGCAAAGTCGCTGGCGGCGATCAGGAGCGAGGTCAGGAGCGGCAGCTCGCTGCCCGTGTTCTCGAACACGGCAACGATGTCCGGCACCACATAGACCAGCAGTCCCGCCACGATCAGGAGCGAAATCACCACCAGGAGCGCCGGGTAGAACAGCGCCATCTGGACGTTGCGCACCGACTCAAACCGCTTCTCTGTATAGCGCGCAAGGTTGTCGAGCACGGCATCGAGATAGCCGGACTGCTCGCCGGCTGCCACCGTGGACCGATACATCGACGAGAACGTCGCCGGATACTGGGCGAGGCCCGCCGCCAGCGAATGCCCCTCCAGCACGCGACTGCGCACATTCATCACCAGCGCCCCGATGCGTCGCCTCGAAGCCTGCTGGGCCAAGGCCGCGAGAGCCTCCTCCACCGGCAATCCTGCCCCCACCAACGTTGCCAACTGACGCGTGAATAGTGCGAGATCGAGCGCCGACATGCCGCTGCCAAGTCGGCTGCGCAGGTCGCCAAGTCGCCCCGCGACGCCTGCCCCGGGCCGCGTGCGAGCGCTGCTCGCGACCACGGAGAGCGGGGCAAGCCCCTGATCACGCAGCATTTGCCGAATCTGGCGGCCGCTATCGCCCTCCAACATGCCGCGCCGTCGCTTGCCACGTGCATCGAGCGCCCTGTATTCGAACGCGGCCATCGGACTTCTCGCCTTTCGCCAGGACTTAAGGCTTTAGCCGCGCCCGTCGGCTCGACGCTCGCTGAAGGAGTCCATGTCCGTCAAGGCGACGCGCACGAGCTCGTTCACCGAGGTGATGCCGGCGAGCACCTTGCGCCGACCGTCATCGACGATGCCGGGGCTCGACTGCCGCACATGCCGCGTGAGTTCCTGCTCGGAGGCGCGGTCGTGAATCAGTTCGCGCAGCCCGTCGTCCACCGTCACGAGTTCATAGATGCCCGTTCGGCCCCGATAGCCGGTGTTGCCGCATTCCTCGCATCCTCCAGGTACCCAAACTCTGGCCGAGGCATCGTGCAGGCCCAGCACGCGGCGATCTAGCGGTCCGGGTTCGGCCTCTACCTTGCAGTTGGGGCACAACACCCGCACCAGCCGCTGCGCCAGCATTCCGACCATGCTGGAGGCAAGCAGAAACGGTTCCACGCCCATGTCCACGAGCCGCGTCACCGACCCGATGGCGGTGTTGGTGTGAACCGTGGACATCACCAAGTGGCCGGTGAGGCTCGCCTGCACCGCCGTTTCGGCAGTTTCGAGATCGCGGATCTCGCCCACCATCACCACGTCCGGGTCCTGGCGGAGGATGGCGCGCAGACCCCGCGCAAAGGTCATGTCCGCCTTCTCGTTCACCTGCGTCTGGCCGATGCCGGCGATGTTGTATTCGATGGGGTTTTCGATGGTGAGGATGTTGGACGAGTCGGTGTTGAGCTCCCCAAGCGAGGCGTAGAGTGTGGTGGTCTTGCCGGAGCCGGTGGGGCCGGTGACGAGAAAGATCCCGTGCGGGCGAGCAATCACCTCGCGCACGCGCTTAAGCGTCTCCTCGCCCATGCCGAGATTCGGCAGTTCCAAGGCACCGGCCTGCTTGTCGAGCAGCCGCATGACGACGCGTTCGCCGTTGCCGGTGGGGAGCGTCGAGACCCGCACGTCCACCTCGCGTCCGCCGATGCGCAGCGGAATGCGGCCGTCTTGGGGAATGCGCTTCTCGGCGATGTCAAGTTTCGCCATCACCTTGATGCGGGACACCAGAAGCGGCGCCAGGGCGCGATTCGGGCACAGCACCTCGCGCATCACGCCATCGACGCGGAAGCGCACCTGCAGGAAGCGCTCGAACGTCTCGATGTGGACGTCCGACGCCCCTTCCCGAATCGCTTCGGCAAGGAGCGCATTGATGAGTCGGATGATGGGGGCGTCGTCCTGCTGTTCGAGCAGGTCTTCGGTCTCTCGCACGGAGTCGGCGAGGCTGGCGAGGTCGAGGTCGTCGCCGATGTCTTCCATCATCTGCCGCGTGGCGCCGTCGCTGGCATAGCCGGCGGTGAGGAGTTCCTCGAACGCCGTGTCTCCTACGACCACCAGACGCAGCGGGCGCCGCACGAAGCGCCGCACCTCTGCCAGGGTCGTCAGCTCCGGACGAACCCGGCAGGCGATGGTGATGGTGCCGTTCGCAGCCGGCGGGTCGTTCGTGATGACGACACCGAATCGGCGCGCGAAGGCAAAGGGCAGGCGAACCGCACCGTGCGTCGCCCCGTCGGCCTCGGTCGGTTCGCTGACCTCGGGTGTTGGAACGCTTTCGGCCATGCTCGATGCGGAGGAGTGGAATCAAGTGGCATCATAGCAAGTTGGCGGCATGGTGCAGAGGCTTGGGCTAGCGACGTAGGGGCACCCTCGTGGTCGCCCGTCTCGGTTGAACCGAAGCCCTTGGGTGCCCCAAATAGGGGGGCGAGGACAAGCCTCGGCCCTGCGATTTTCTCGCATTGGGGGCGTCGCGACTCCATGCATGGAGGGAACCCGTGGACTTCGTCGGCAGTCACATCCTTTCTGTGGACCAGTTTGAGCAGAGCGGCATCGAACGCGTGTTCGCGGTGGCCGATGACATGCTGCCCTACGCCCGCCGCGAGCGCATGACACGGGTGCTCGCCGGGGCGATTCTCTCCAGCATGTTCTTCGAGCCGAGCACGCGCACGCGGATTTCCTTCGGCTGTGCCTTCAACCTGCTCGGCGGCGATGTGCGCGAGATCGCCGAAGTGGGCGCTTCTTCCATCGCCAAGGGCGAGTCGCTGCACGACACCGCGCGGGTGATGTCCGGCTACAGCGACGTGATCGTGATGCGCCACCCAGAGGCCGGCGCCGTGGCGGAGTTCGCGGAGACGTCGCGCGTGCCGGTCATCAACGGCGGCGACGGTGCCAACGAGCATCCGAGCCAGGCGCTGTTGGACCTCTACACCATCCGCACCGAAATCGCTGCCCGGGGCGGCTCCATCCACGGCTTGCGCATCGCGTTGATCGGCGACCTCAAGTACGGTCGCGCCGTTCACTCACTGCTCAAGCTGCTGGCGCTGTTCGAGCGCATCGAGGTGCATCTCGTTTCCCCGCCGGGGCTCGAAGCGCCGGCCGACATCGTTCGCCGTCTGGCCGAGCGTGGCCATGACGTGAACCAGCACCACGACCTCGAGCAGGGAATCAGCCACGTGGACATCCTCTACGTCACGCGAACCCAGGAAGAACGCTTCCCCACCGCCGCCGAAGCCAACCGCTATCGGGGCCTGTTCCGCCTCAATCAGGAAATCTACACCCGCCACTGCGAACCGAACACGGTCATCATGCATCCCCTGCCGCGCGACTCCCGCCCCGCCGCCCAAGAACTCGACGAAGACCTCAACGCCAATCCCAACCTCGCCATCTTCCGGCAAACCGACAACGGCGTGCTGGTGCGCATGGCGCTGTTCGCGCTCATCCTCGACGTGGCCGAGACCGTGCACGAAACCGCCGCCGAAGTGCGCTGGTTCACGGCCAAGCGCACCCCACCCAGGTTCCGCCACTGACGCGCTGATCCTGGGTGGGATTCGCCGGGAAGGCATTCCGCCCACCGAGGTTGATGCCGCTATCTTGGGTGCGTAAGGTGCCCTCTTGCATTCACATGGGAGGCGACAGTGGCGGCGGACCCTGTATTGCGTCTGCGCCAGATTTGTCTGGTGGCGCGAGACCTGGAGTGGACCTCGAGCGTTCTTTGTGCGGCGTTCGATGCGCCGGTGGTGTTTCGGGATCCGCGCATGGCCGCTGGTGGCAATCTCACCAATACGCACATTCGGCTAGGCGACTCGTTCTTGGAGACGGTTTGTCCGACCGACCTAGCCTGGCAGCGTTCGACCACGCAGACGAGGTTGCTTGAGCGCAATGGCGACTGTGGCTACATGGCGATTGTGCAGGTGCCTGATGTCGCGGTGGCGTCGAAGTCGATGGCGGCCCAGGGTGACCAGATCGGCATCGTGTCGGGGGATTGGAACGTGTGTCCCGGCTCGCCGGGGTCGGGGCTCGCCGGGGTCAAGGCGGGGCGCTATCAGCTTGGCGAGGCGCTGCCGAAGGAGCCTGGAACCGTCTCCGGGGTGAACGTGCAGTTTCATCCACGCGACTTCGGCACGCTCGCGGAGATTCAGGAAAACTGGCCGGGAGCGGAAGAGTTCCCGCAGAACAAGGGCGCCTACTTCCCCGCTGGCAATACGTGGCAGCTAGGCGTGGACGCACGGCCTCACGGCGGCGTCACGACGGGATTCGCGGCGGTGGAAATCGCCCCTCGCGATGCGGACCCGGTCGAGATGTGCGCACGCTGGATGCGGGGGCTCGGAGCGGGTTGCACCATCGACCCGTCCGACCCTGCCACGTTGCGGCTAGCCGGCAACCAAACCATGCGTTTCGTCGCCCCGCGATCGAATGGCCGCACCGGCGTCGTCGGCGTGGACCTTTGGGCGGCGCCCGGCAGCCGAAGGAAGTTCGACACGATCGACCTTTGCGGCGTCACTTGGAGACTGGTCGAACGTTAGTGTCTCACCTTGGCCGTTCCTGACGTGGCGGATGGCCACTGGGATTGGTAGCCCGTGTCGACTGGTTGTCGGCACGGCGCTCTGGAGGGAGGGCGTCTCGCCCTCATGCGCGCTGTCAGTCGCGCCTCTCGCAGGAGCTGCGGATTCGCTGCGCGCCTCGCGGCGCGATGGAGGGCGGGACGCCCTCCGTCCGGGGGACGCACCAAAGTCCTGGCACACCCCCTCCCTTCGAGGACGAGGCGGCGCTAAAGCGCTGCTTCCAGTTCGGGCAGGGCGTTGAAGAGGTCTGCCACCAGGCCGTAGTCCGCCACCTGGAAGATGGGGGCGTCCTCATCCTTGTTGATGGCGACGATGACCTTGGAGTCCTTCATGCCGGCGAGGTGCTGGATGGCGCCAGAGATACCCACCGCGATGTAGAGGTCGGGAGCGACGATCTTGCCGGTCTGACCCACCTGCATGTCGTTCGGGGCGAAGCCGGCGTCCACCGCTGCCCGCGATGCGCCGATGGCCGCTCCGAGCTTGTCGGCGATGCCTTCGAGGAGAACAAAGTTATCGCCGCTTTGCATGCCGCGACCGCCGGAAATGATGACCGTGGCGGCGGTGAGTTCCGGGCGTTCCGAGGCGGCGATTTCCTCGCCAACGAAGCTCGACTTGCCTTCGTCGTGGGCCGTGCCAACGGCCTCCACCGCGCCGCTGCCGCCGCCCGCGGGCGCCGGATCGAAGCCCGTGCCGCGCACCGAAACCACGCGCTTGGCGTCGCCCGACTTCACGGTGGCGATGGCGTTGCCGGCGTAGATGGGGCGCCGGAACGTGTCCGGCGCGTCGACCCCGATGATGTCGGACACCATCTGCGTATCGAGCAGGGCTGCCGCTCTCGGCAGGAAGTTCTTGCCGGTGGTGGTGTGGGCACCGAGGATGTGGTCGTAGGCGGCGCCAATCTCGGCGATCAGCGCGCCCATGTTCTCGGCGAGCTGGTGTTCGTAGGACGGCGCGTCGGCGAGCAGCACTTTGCGCACGCCATCGATCGCGGCGGCTTCGTCCGCCACCGAGGCGCAGCCAGCTCCGGCGACCAGCACGTCGATTTCGCCGCCGATCTCGAGTGCAGCGGCAAAGACGTTGAGGGTTACGGGCCTAAGTGCCGAGTTGTCGTGTTCGGCGACGACGAGAACGGTCATTCGATCACCTTCGCTTCGTTTTTCAGCTTGTCCACCAGATCCTCAACGCTCTCGACCTTGATGCCGGCCTGCCGGTCTGGCGGCGGCGCGACGTTCAGCACTTCCGTGCGGGGCGTCACGTCGACGCCGAGGGCCTCGGGCGAGGTCACGTCGAGGGGCTTGCGCTTCGCCTTCATGATGTTCGGCAGCGAGGCGTAGCGGGGTTCGTTGAGGCGCAGGTCCGTGGTGACGACCACGGGCATTTTCAGCGCTACCGTCTGCAGGCCGCCGTCGACCTCTCGTGTGACTTCGGCACTGTCCCCGTTCACGGACACATTGGAGGCGAACGTGCCTTGGGCGAGGCCCGTCAGCGCTGCAAACATCTGCCCGGTCTGGCCGTTGTCGCCGTCGATGCTCTGCTTGCCGAAGATGACGATGCCGGGTTGTTCGCTGTCGTACACGGCCTTGAGCACCTTGGCGATGGCGAGCGGTTCGAGGGCTGCGTCCGCCTCCACCAGAATGGCGCGGTCCGCGCCGAGGGCGAGACAGGTGCGAAGCTGCTCTTGCGCGGAGCCCTCCCCCACTGCCACGGCGATCACCTCTTCCGCGACGCCGGCTTCCTTGAGCCGCACCGCCTCCTCGATTCCGATCTCGCAGAATGGATTGACGGCCATCTTCACGTTGCCGAGATCGACGCCCGTCCCGTCGGGTTTCACCCGCACCTTGACGTTGGCGTCCACCACCCGCTTGACGGGTACCAGTACCTTCATTGAACGACCTCATGTTCGAAAGCGGCGGTTGCCCATGCGCCGCGACAAAGCCGCGCATTTTCCTACATCGCAACAAAAAAGGCACGCCGGCAATGACAAGAGGCCAGCGTTCGGCAACGCCGACCAGGTTCGCGCCCTGGCGGGGACGCATGGCCGCGGACGGCAGGGAACTGGGCCGCTTCATTGCCACCAACAGGCCCGTCTCGCGGGGTGACGGCTGGTTGCTCCTTCGGGCCCTTGATTGCTTCGCCTTCGGCGGGAGGAGCGTGATGGGCCGTCGCTTCGAGTCGCGTATGGAACCGCGCTATCCGGCCGGCACGTTGGTGTTGGTACGGCTTCGATGCACTGCTGTTGGAAATCCACCAAAAGCGAGCCCGCCTGTCCGCCAACCCCACCCATCTATAATTGCAAACGAGCCAAGCCCAACAAGGACCCCACATGGAAGACCAACCCCGCGAGTCCATGGATTTCGATGTCGTCATCGTTGGCGGTGGGCCTTCCGGCTTGGCAGCCGCCTGTAGGCTGATGCAGCTCGGCAACGAAGCCGGACGCGAGCTTTCCGTCTGCCTCGTGGAGAAGGGCTCCGAGATCGGCGCCCACATCCTCTCCGGCGCCGTGCTGGCGCCGAAGTCGCTGAATGAGCTGTTTCCCGACGCGGCGGCGAACGGCGCGCCGCTCGACAACCCCGTCACCGACGACCGCTTCTACTTCCTCGTCAACGACACCAACCGCATCCTCCTGCCGATGTGGACAATCCCCGGTGAGAGCAAGAACCGCGGCAACTACGCGCTCTCGCTCGGCAATCTCTGCCGCTGGCTCGGCACCCAGGCCGAGGAACTCGGCGCGAACGTGTTTCCGGGCTTTGCCGCCGCCGAGATCCTCTACGGTGAGGATGGTTCCGTGCGCGGCATTGCCACCAAGGACATGGGGGTCGATGCGAGCGGCGAGCGCAAGTCGGTGTTCGAACCTGGCTACGAGCTGCGCGCCAAGTACACGCTCTTCGCCGAGGGCTGTCGCGGGCATCTCGGCAAGGAACTCATGGCCAAGTTCGGCCTCGCCAAGGACTCCGCAACGCAGCACTACGCCATTGGCCTGAAGGAGCTTTGGGACGTGGACCCGGAACGCCACCAGCCGGGCGCCGTGGTGCATGCGGTGGGTTGGCCGCTCGGTCGGGTGCGCGGCACGAGTGGCGGGTCATTCCTCTACCACCTGCCGAACGACCAGGTTTCCCTCGGCATCATCGTCGACTTGTCGTATCGCAATCCGCATCTATCGCCCTTCGACGAACTGCAACGGCTCAAGCACCATCCCCTGTTTGCCGACGTGCTGCAGGGCGGGCGCCGCGTGGCGTACGGTGCCCGCGCCATCGTCAAGGGCGGCATCCGGGCACTGCCCCGCCTGACGGTGCCTGGAGCTGCGCTGGTGGGCGACGACGCCGGCTTCCTGAATGCCCTCAAGATCAAGGGCTCGCACACCGCCATGAAGTCGGGGATGCTGGCGGCGGAGTCGGTTTTCGATGCGCTCGAACGGGGCGAGGAGAACACCGAACTCGCCGATTTCGGCGACCGCGTGAACGACTCGTGGCTGGGCCGGGAGTTGCACGCTGCCCGCAACATCCAGCCGGGACTGCACAAGTTCGGCACCCTGTTTGGCGCCACCTATGCCTGGGTCGATCAGAAGATCGCTCGCGGGCACATGCCGTTCACGCTCACCGACCCGACACCCGACCACGCCACCTTGGTGCCGGCGACGAAGGCACGCGTGATCGACTATCCGAAACCGGACGGCGAACTCTCCTTCGACAAGCTCTCGTCGGTTTTCCTCTCGAGCACCAACCACGAGGAGGACCAGCCCTGCCACCTCACGCTGGCGGACGCCGCAGTGCCCATCCGCGACAACCTGCCGATGTACGACGAGCCGGCGCAGCGCTATTGCCCCGCAGGGGTGTACGAGGTGGTGGAGGAGGAAGGCGAATCCCGTTTCCAGATCAATGCGCAGAACTGCGTCCACTGCAAGACCTGCGACATCAAGGACCCGGCCCAGAACATCACTTGGGTGGTGCCGGAGGGGATGGGGGGGCCGAACTACCCGAACATGTAGCTACGGGTTGGCGTGCCGCCAGCACGGAAGGGTGTCTAGTCGGTGGCTTGGCCTAGCACGAAGCGGGCGCCGGCGCTCCAGATGCTCACCTCGCCGCTCGATTCTGTTTCTGCGATGTCCACGAGGCGGTAGAAGACGCTGCGAGCGATCAGGGCCCGCAAGCCGTCACGCACCTCGACGTAGGGCCGTGGCTCGGCGGGAGTTCCGGCCACCGTGATGGGGTGCTCCGCATCCGCCTGCACCGCATCGTCGAGGTTGGTCGCGAAAACTAGGCGCCGCTCCCTTCCTTCCCCACTCGACTCCATATCTACGGCGATGAAAGGCGCGTCCTCCACCTCGATGGCGAGCTTTTCCGGAGGCGTCACCAGATAGTGCTGGCCGTTCTCCAAGCGCAGGATGGTGGAGAAAACCCTGGCGATGGCGATGCGGCGGATGGCAACGCCTTCGTGAAACCACGTGCCGTCGGCGGCGATGCGGATGTCGATGCTGCCCACGCGCTCCGGCTGCCACAGGTGCACCGGCGGCAGGCGGCGGTTCTGCGCCGTCTCCAGCAATTGCGTGAATGGATCCATCGCCACGGTGGGCGCGGCTGGCTATCCGCCGATAAACGCGCGCCCTTGCGGGCGCGTTGGCAGTTGCCTCGCAACTGCTGAGGTGTGCTGCGGATCAGCCACCGATGAACTTCATCACCGTCACCTCGCCCGTAAAGGACAGCGTCTGCTTGTCGCCGAGTGCTGCTAGCAAAAGGCGCTGCAACGCCACCCGGGCACCATCGTCCGGCAGCGCGAGCAGGTCCTTCATGTCGTGGCGGTGGCTGCTCGACAGGCAGCCGTAAAGGAAGCCGTTGGAGGAAAGCCTGAGGCGCGTGCAGGAGGCGCAGAACGGCTCCGATTCGTTGGCGATGATGCCGAACACGCCGCGCCCCGGCACCTCGAAACGCACCGAAGTCGAGTCGAAGGCGGCATCGGTCCGGGCGTATTCGTAGCGCGAGCCAATCAGGCCGAGGATGTCCTCCATGCCGAAGAAGTCGCGCACGAACGACGCGCCCTGCTGCAGGTGCCCCATGTTCATCAGTTCGATGTAGCGCAGCTCAATGCCGCGATCGAGGCAGTAGTCGAGCATGGGCAGCACCTGGTCCACATTCGCGGTGCGCATGGGTACCATGTTGACCTTCACCTTGAGGCCGGCCTCAAGCATGAGGTCGATCCCATGCAGCACCGTGGCGAGATCGCCGCTCCGGGCGATGGCGCGGAAGCGGGCCGGATCCAAGGTATCGAGGCTGACGTTGATGCGGCGGACGCCAGAGTCGATCACGGTGTGCGCCTTGCGCGGCAGAAGCTGCCCATTGGTGGTGATGGACACGTCGGCAAGCCCGAGCGCCATCACTTGCGGCAGCACTTCCTCAAACTTCGGCGACAACAGCGGCTCGCCCCCGGTGATGCGCAGCTTCTCGATCCCCGCCGACTCGATGAGCAGGCGCACCGCGCGCACGAGTTCGCTGGCAGACAGTTCCAGTGCCGCTGCCTGCAGCCGCTTGCCGTCCGGCACGCAATAGGTGCAGGCGTAGTTGCAGGCCGCAGTGAGGCTGAGCCGAAGATTGCGGAAACGCCGGCCTTGGGCGTCGACGATCATGGGAGGGTGCTGTTCATCCGAACCGGGATCATACCCTGTTGCGCGGCACGGAACGAAATCGACGGACGTGCGGAGCCGGCAATGCGGAGCGAATCGGTGGTCGCTGGCCCGCATTTCTCACCAGCCCTCGTAGCGAGGGCGACGAGGCGAGTACATCGTCGTCCGCAGTAGAGGGATGGTGAGAAATGCGGGCTAGTATGTCGGATCAAGAAAGTCCATTGGAGAAGACCATGACCAAATTCGGCTTCCGGCATCCCTTCGCCCCCAACCTCACTGTCGCGGGCCTGCTCGTCTCGCTCGGCATCGCCCTGCCCACGCACGCCGAAGCCATCACCGTCGTCTCCTGGGGCGGCTCGTATGCCCGCGCCTGCCAGGAGGCGATCATCAAGCCGTTCATGGCCGAGACTGGCATCGAGGTGCGGCTTGAGGACTACAACGGCGGCCTCGCCCAGATCCGCGCCCAAGTCGAGACAGGGGCGGTGCGCTGGGACGTGGTGGACATGGAAGTTGCCGACGCCAGCCGAGGCTGCGACGAGGGTCTGTTGGAGGAGGTGGACACCGCCATCCTCGCCTCCTCCGCGGACGGCACACCGGTCCAGGACGACTATCTCCCAGACACCATCGGCGACTGCGGTGCCAGCACCATCTTCTATTCCACGGTCTTTGCCTACAACGCCGATCGAATGGGCGACAGCGCCCCGCAAACCGTCGCTGACTTCTTCGACCTCGAACGCTTCCCCGGCCGCCGCGGGATGCGTCGCTCGCCGCTCGTCAACATGGAGTTCGCCCTCATGGCCGATGGCGTGCCGCCGGACCAGGTGTATGCCGTGATGGACACCGACGAGGGCATCGCCCGCGCCTTCCGCAAGCTGGACACGATCAAGGATCAGGTGGTGTGGTGGGAAGCCGGTGCCCAGCCGCCGCAGATGCTGGCGGACGGCGAAGTCGCCATGTCCACCGCCTACAACGGTCGCATCTTCAACGCCCAGGTTCTTGAGGGGCAACCGTTCGTGATCGTCTGGGACGGGCAGGTGCTGGACCACGGCCCACTCGGAATCGTCGCCGGCACGCCAAGGCTCGAGAACGCCCTCAAGTACGTCAGCTTCGCATCGCGGCCGGAAATCATGGCGGCGGTCGGCAAGTACATCGCCTACAGCCCCGCGCGACGCTCGGCCTTGCCGTTCGTTTCCACCCACCTCGCCACCGGCATCGACATGCGTCCGCACATGCCCACGAGCCCAGAGAACGCCGTCAACTCGCTGCGCAGCGACTGGCAATGGTGGAGCGACAACGGCGACGAGATGAACGAGCGTTTCGCCACCTGGCTTGCACGCTGACGTGGGCTTTGGCCGGCAGGGGTTTCCTTCCTAGCAGCCAGCGCCGTTTCTACGGCGCGGGCTGTTAGCTAAACACGGAAGTTTTTTCCTAGCCGGTCGCGGAATGATGTTCCTAGCAAACACGGAATTATCTTCCTAGAGGAATTCTTGCTTTCTCCAATTGACGGGCGTACATTCCCAAGCCCCGTCCTTGTTGGTGCGGCGAGATGGCAGGTTTCCAGAACCTGGTGCCGATCGGAAAGATGGTCTGCGGCGGCCTTTTTTGGGCAGCGGCCGGCTGTGCCAGCATCGACTCGGGCAGCCAGATCGGCCAACCGACCCACCACTGGGTTCGCGCCGACGCGTCGGTTGCGAAGTACAACTTCCACAATTCCCGCTGCCTCGGCGACACCCAGATGAACGTGCACGGAGCGCGTGGCAACTCGGCGGAGTTCATTGCCTATCGTGCGTGCATGGAGGGTGAGGGCTACGAGCTGGTGGCGCGGTCGCCGCTCGCGTCCGACGATCGGCACCGCAACTGACCCAACGAGGCGTGTCGCTGCATCGCCTATAGCGATAGCGCCCTGACGAATCGAACCCCTCCTGCCCAGAGTCCTTGGGGCCTCCCAAGGAGGTTCCTGCTTTAAGTCTCGCCCTTCGGCGATCCATCTCGGAGGCGGGATGCCCTTGCCGAGAAGGGCGAATCCAATGCTGTACGAGGCGCGTCGGGCAGAGGCTACCCAAGCGAAATCACGCGGCTTGCAAAGCCGCCACCAGCGCGTCCACGAAGCCGTTGGCCCAGAAGATGCGGTTGGATCCCTTCACCAATACCGTGTCTCCGGGCCGCAACGTTCGGGCGCAAGTGGCGGCAAAGGCGCGGTCGGCCTTGGGCAGCCATTGTGTGTGCCCGGTTGATCCGAGTTCCTCGCAGAGGGGCATCATGCCCTCGCCAACGCAGAAAACCTGCTCCAACCCCTCGCACATTCCTGCGAGTTCCCGGTGAAATCGCTCGCCTTCGTCGCCGAGCTCCAGCATCTCGCCGAGCACGGCGATGCGGCGCCCGCCGGGGGCAGGGGATTCAGCCGCGAGCGCCAGCAACGCCGCTTTCATGCTGGCGGGGTTAGCGTTGTAGCTGTCGTCGATCACCGTCACGCCACCGGCTTCGATGCGGTTGCCGCGCCCCTTCGGCAATGTGGCCGCACCGAGCCGTTCGAGTTGCGCCAGTGGCAATCCGAGTGCCAGCAGCGCCGTCGCGCAGGCAGCCACGGACAGGGCGCGGTGCTCGCCTCCCCCTGGCACCGGCGCAGTAACGATGCCTTTCGGCGTCGCCAGTCTCGCCCGGTCACCGTTGACGTCCATTAGCCGCACGTCCGACGACGCCTCTTTGCCGAATGTCAGGGTCCGGGGCGCGTCGGCCAGCGGCTGCACTTGCTCGTGCCGCACCAGCACCCCATCCGCGCCAAGACCCTCGGCGATGGAGAGCTTTTCCCGCCGGATGCCATCGAGCCCATCGAAGAACTCGATGTGTGCCGGATGGATGTTGAGGACGATGGCGACGTCGGGTGCAGCCAACCGGCTGAGCGGGGCGATTTCACCGGGGTAGTTGGTGCCGATTTCATACACCGCTGCCGCGGCATCCACCGGCGTCGAGGCGAGTGACAGCGGCACGCCGATGTGGTTGTTGAAGCTCCCACCGGTGGCAAACGCGCCAAGTGCGGCGGCAAGAAACTCCTTGCAGGTGGTCTTGCCGCTGCTCCCGGTGACGGCAGCCACCGGGCAGGCAAGCCGGCCCCGCCGGTGACGACCGAGTGTCCAAATGCCGTCGAGCGTGTCCGGCACCCGGAGCGTGGGAGCGCCGTAGCGTTCGTCTCGATGCACAAGCACCCCGGCGGCGCCCCGCCGGATCGCATCCGCAACGAAGTCATGGCCATCGCGCTCCGATGACGAACTCGCGTGGAAGCGCGGACCCGGATCCCCGAGCAATGCCACGAACAGATCGCCAGTCGCGAGCAGACGCGAGTCGATGGCGATTCCGCTGATGTTGGGCCCTTCCTCGGCAGCCAGTCCCAAGGCCGAACGCAACTCTTGCCATCGCCACAGCGGCTTCACTTCAAGGTCGCTCCCCAATCATCCGACAAGATCAATAGCTTGCGGTTTGGGCCGATCCAAGGCTCGGCGCAAGCGCGCTCGGGGCCGGCGCGGTTTGTCGGCCGTGCCTTACCGGCGCGAACTCGACACTTCCAATTGTCGCCCGGAGTTCCCACAATGGCACGCCTAGTCGCAATCGACCTCGTCCATGTCCACGCAAAGTGCCATCAGGCGGTTCTTCTCCGGTGTGTCTCGAGCCTTCGCGTGGGGCCGCGCCGCACTCGGCAATGCACTGGTGCTCCTGGTCGCCATCGCCATTGTCGCCCTGCTGGTGTCGTCCGGACCTTCGTCCCAAACCATCGACCCCGGCAGCGCGCTGGTGCTTGACCCCGCCGGCAGCATCGTCGAGGTGCGCACGCCGCCTTCTGCCACCGACGTGCTCGCGGGGGTACCGCCGACAGGCCCGCGGCTGCGGGACATCACCAGGGCGTTGGCGAAGGCTGCCGAAGACGACCGCATCGGTGCCTTGTTTCTTGATGTTGAAGACCTCGCGTTCGTACAGCCCGCGCACCTGCACACTATTGGCCAATCCTTGACGGCATTCAAGGCGAGCGGCAAGCAAATCGTCGCCTTCGGCGATCATTTCAGCCAAGGGCAGTATTACCTAGCGAGCTTCGCCGACCAGGTCTTCCTTGCCCCGATGGGTGAGGTGAGCTTCCTCGGCTATGGCCTGTTCGGCTTCTACACCAAGGACTTGCTCGACAAGCTCAAGGTGAATGTCCACGTCTTCCGCGCCGGCGACTTCAAGGACGCCGTCGAGCCCTACACCCGCAACGACATGTCCGAGGAATCCCGGCGCAGCTATCAGGCACTGGTGGACCAGACTTGGACGCTGTTTCTGAACCAGGTTGCCAGCAACCGCGGCATCGCCACAGATGCGCTGGCGGACTTCGCGGCCCGCTACGACGAGCATCTGGCAGCAGCCGACGGGGACGCGGCACGGGCGGCGCTCGAGGCTGGTCTGGTGGACGAGCTGGTCGATGCGGACGAGGTGCGCGTGCGCCTTGCCGACATGGTAGGCAGGGATGGCGACGGCTATCGCGGCACCTCCTTCGCCGATTACCTGCGCCCTACCCTGGCATCGACCGACGCCCCCATCGCCGTCATCACCGCATCCGGCCTCATCCTCTCCGGTTCCGGCGACGCCGGCATACGCGCCGGCGACATGACCCGACGCATCCGCAACGTCCGCAAGGACGACAGCGTGAAGGCACTGGTGGTGCGCCTCGACACCGGCGGCGGCAGCGCCTTCGCCTCCGAAGCCATCCGCCGAGAACTCGAACTCTTGCGCACCAAGGGCAAGCCCGTGGTGGTGTCGATGGGCTCGGCCGCCGCCTCCGGGGGGTATTGGATTGCCGCGGCCGCAGACCGCATCGTTGCCTCGCCATTCAGCATCACCGGTTCCATCGGCGTCTTCGCGATGGTGCAGACGCTCGAAGAGAGCCTCGCCGGCGTCGGCGTCAACTTCGACGGCGTGGCCACGGGCCCCTTGGTAGGCGGCATGAGCGTCTTCGACGGCGTCGGCGAGCAGATGCAGCGCGTGCTGCAATCGAGCGTTGACTACACCTACCGCCAGTTCATCAATGTGGTCGCCCGAGGCCGCGGAATGACTCCCGACGAGGTGCGCGCCGTGGCCGACGGCCGCGTGTACAGCGGCCAGCAGGCCCTGGAAGTGGGCCTCGTCGACGAAGTGGGCACTCTGGACGACGCCATCCGCATCGCCGCCGAACTCGCCGAAATCGACGATCCCGAAGTGCGCTACCTGCAAAGGCAGCTATCCCCCCAAGAGGAACTTCTAAACCGCATGGTGGAGCAACTCGCGACCAGCACGCCAAGGCTGCCAGCCGCCGCTGCCCGCCAAATCGCCGAAGAGATGGACCGCCTTTTCCTCCTAAACGACCCCCGCCACATCTACGCCCTCTGCCGCACCTGCTCGCCGGTGCTCTAGCAACCTAGCCCGCATTTGTCACCAGCCCTCTACTGCGGACGACGATGCACTCGCTGTGGCTGAGCGTGCCCATTGCTGTGTGGCGGGCATGACAGGGAACGGAGACATCCCTATTGGGTGAGACGTACCAGACCTGCTGACCTATCGAAAATGCGCCTGCTGTCTGCGAGGACCGTATGCGCAACGTCGCGATCGAAGCCCGCTCCGATCTCGTAATCCGCCACCACACGCTTGGTGCGGCACTGTTTCAGCATGAAGCCGAGGCCCCTCAGGGTGGGCGGATTGCGGTGGTACGTCAGACCATCGATGAGACTAGCGTGGGCGCTTTGCGTCCCCGCTTCCGGTATCCCCTCGGCAGCCGCAACGAGTCGGCAGCGGTGGAACGCCGCATAGTAGGCACGGCTTGTCGCATTGCGCCAGTCCACCTCGCGGTCACCAGCGGCGAGAGCGGCAGCCGCGTCGAGCAGTTCATCAGGCGTAACCATCGGCGATCATCCCCGTGAACGCAGGCACGAACTTGAGGCCGGGATCGGCCATGAGTGTGCGAGATTCCGTGATTCGATCGGCAATGCGTTCGTTCAACATCGCAGCAACTGACGGCGGAGCGTGAACCCTACGGTCGTAGAGAAAAGAACCATCGAGTTCGACTGAGCGAATCGTGGTCTCGAACGTGCGCACACGCTCTTCGCGCTGCACCTCAGCAACGATCCGCAGGACCGCCTGGACACCGTCCTCGCTGAAGGCACCGGCATCTACAGCCGCGACAAGCTGCCGGACGACCAAGGCGAACGGATGCGGACGGTCCGGCACCAAAGCATTCCAGCGTTCTACGAGTTCTTGTGCAACCGCGAAACGCCCAGACCCCGTTGCCGAGTTGATCGCACTGCCGAGCAGGTCAAGGTCACCAGGGTATCGGTCAAGAGCCTCTGTCGCGACTTCGAGTGCCTCGTCCCGGAGCTCAAGCACTGAGAGCGCCACGCAATAGTTGAGGCGCACCGTAACCGCCCGGTCATTCTGAAACGCGATGCGGTAATGGCGATGCACTGCGTCGGCATCGCCCCGCAAGGCAGCAACACCACCCAACAGGCTGTGCGCTCCCGCCGCGTCGGTGTCCATCAGCGTGTCCGCGGCCCTCGCAATCCGCCGTAGCTCGACCTCGTTCAACACCGGTGCGTGCGCAACGGTCTCAAGTTGGGTCAAGAACTCGTCGGCCTTGGTGGCAGGCTGCGCGGAGGGCACGGTTGGTCTCGCAAGGTTCGACGCGAGAAGCCTAGCACGACGAGGCGGACGCGCCACGCCCCCGCCGTCTCCGACACAGGGACATGCGACCACATTTGTACCTGTCCATGTGAGGTGTGCTCCTCTTGCTGAAGTTGGAGTGGACAACTCAATTTCAGCAGAGACGCACCGCACGACTCAATTTCACCCGGACACCACTGTCGACCATAGCTTGCACACGCGGAGACAGACCTGTTCGCGTGCAGGCAAGCGCCGTCGCGTGCTGGTTTTCCCGCGCCTCCGGAGTTTGTTCACCGGAGCCCCGCTGCGCGTTCGGCTGGTTGGAAGAGTCGTTCGAGGCGGACTTCCGAGACTTTTTCGCGGGTGCCGGTTCTTTGGCTGAAGAGCGTGATGCGCAGTTCCTGCAGCAGGAACCTGAGGTCGGTGGTGGTTTCGGTTTCGCCGGTGGCTTCGCGCAGGGTTGCGAGGCGGGATTGCCAGCGGGCCAGGGTCTCGATGCCTTGTTGGTCTCGCTGGATTCGACCTTGGAGGTTGTGGCCGCGCCATTCCATGCCGTCTAGGTAGCGGGGGATGTCGGCCAAGCGCGTGCCGGGGGTCGCCGAGAGAAAATCCTTGCCGGCGATTTCGGTGAGTTGGGATTCCATGTCGGCACGGGCGGCGCGGTAGGCCGGCGAGTCCAGGCGTTCCAAGACGCCAGCGACGGCGAAGCGTCTGGCGAGGATCGAACGTGCGAGTTCCAGGATTCGCTGGAATGTGCCTGGGAGCTCTTTGCTTGCCGCCGCGAGGCGCTCGTCGAAGTCTTGGCGGGTTTCCGGTTGCGGGCGATCCTCGAAGAACGTCTGCCAGGCCGTCGCCCGCAACACTTCGTCCACGAGTTCAGCCATCGTGCCGAGCGGCGCGAAGTGGAGCGGCATCAGGGTGTCCGACTCCACCTCGCGCCGCATCTTGCGGCTTGCGCGTCCTTCTGCGAGCAGCGCGAGGCGCGCGAGGCCGCGTCGATTGGTCGCGCCCTGCCCTTTGGAGGAAGATTGGATGAGGAGGTCCACGGTGGCGCCTCGGTCCACGAGCACCGGATACACGACCGACTGGCCGTCTTCGGTGCGGGCAATGCGCTGGCGCGGAACGCCCTCGGCGGGAAACTCCGTCAGTGCCTCTCGTTCGTGGGTTTCGCGCAGCCCATCGGCCATGTGCTGCTCCACTCGGGCGAGCAGGCGCTGCTTGAGCGCGGCCAAGTCGCGATCTTCGTCGAGGACGCGGTGCTTACCCCGCCGACCGCGACCGCGACTCGGCCCCAGCACGCGCACATTGACGGCAAGATGCGGGGGCAACCGTTCGGGATGCCAGTCGCCAGGGGACACGGTCACGTTGAATACGCTGCCGAGAACCTGCGCAAGGGCTTGCGTGAGCCGTTCTTGGCGATACAGGCTCTTGCTCAGCAGCACGGGCATGAGCTGCTGCACGCAGTCGGGAATGGGGCCGAGCCGGCGGCGAGCAGACTTCGGCAAGCTGCGCAGGAGCAACGTGCATTTCTCCTCCAGGAACCCTGGCACAAGCCACTCGAAGTCCTCGGGATGCGCATTGGCGAGGAGGCCCGAGTCGAGTTCGGCGGTAATGCCGTCGTCGGGCGTTCCGGGGGCGAAGCGGTAGCGGAGTTTCGCCTCGCCGCCGGCGGCGAGTTGCAGACGGCCGGGGAAGGCGTCCTCGGCTAGGTGTACCTGGACGCTGGTTACAAGGTCTGCCTCGGTCATCTCCAGGGCGGCGACGCTGGTGGGGGAGGCGCGACGCAGCCATGCCTCGAAGGACTTGACGCCGACGATGTCGTCGGGCAGGCGTTCGAGATAGAAGGCGGTGCGTATTGGTTCGGGCGCCAGCAGGTCCGTTCGCCTCGCCTTGTCTTGGCGTGCGAGCACCTGGCGGATGAGGCGCTGATTGTGGGTGAGGAAGGGAGCCTTGAGGCTTGCATCGCCGCGCACGAGCGCTTCGCGGACGAAGATGTCGCGGGCTTGCGCAGCGTTGATTTCCGCCAGGCGTCTCGCGCGGTTGTTGACCACCGGCAGGCCGTAGAGGGTGGCGCGTTCGCGGACGATGGCTTCGCCACGGGCGGCGTCCCATTCGGGGTCTGAGAAGGATCGCCTGAGCAGATGGCCAGCGGCTTCCTCGAGCCAGCGCGGCTCCACGGCGGCAACGCAGCGGGCGTAGGTGCGGCCGGTGTCGCTGATCTCGGCGGCGACGATCCACTTGGGGCGACGGTTGCTCAAGGCCGAGCCCGGGAAGATGCGGAAGCTGAGGTCGCGAGCGCCGGCGTAGGAGAAGCGCTCCTTGGCGGTGTCGTCCTTCATGCCAGCGAATGAGAGGGAACCCGCAATGAGGGCACGATGCACGCCTTGGTAGTCGGCATCGGCGGTGTTGAAGCGCATTCCGAGACGCTTGCAGGAGAGCAGAAGCTGGCGGTGCAGGGCTCGCCACTCGCCGACCCGGACGGGGCTCAGGAAGCGGCGCTCCAGTTCGCGTCGGAAGCCGCTGCGCGTGGTCGCATCGCGGGTGGTTTCAAGCCAGCGCCAGAGGTTGACGTAGGCGAGGAAATCGGAGGAGTCGTCGGCGAAGGCGCGGTGGGCTTCGTCGGCGGCGTCGCGACGGTCCAGCGGGCGCAGGCGGGGGTCTTGCACCGCGAGGCCGGCGACGACGATGGACACTTCGGTCAGGCAGCCGCGCCGGGAAGCTTCGATGAGCATTCGGGCGAGGCGAGGGTCCACCGGAATGCGGGCCATGGTGCGGCCGATGTCGGTAAGTTCGTCGTCCACGTCGTCGTGTTTGCGCGCCCTCCGGGTGCCAGCGAGCGCGGGACGCCCTGCCCCCGAAGGAAGGGCATTCGACGCCGGGCGGAGGGCGCCTAGTTCGTGCAGCAGGCGGACGGCATCCCGGACGGCGCGGGGGTCCGGAGGGTCGAGGAACGGGAATGTGGAGATGTCGCCGAGGCGAAAGGCGCGCATCGTCAGCACCACGGAGGCGAGGTTGGTGCGCTTGAGTTCTGGGTCGGTGTAGGCGGGACGCGCCTCGAAGTCGGTTTCGTCGTAGAGGCGAAAGCACACGCCTGGTGCCACCCGACCACAGCGGCCGGCGCGTTGTGCGGCGCTGGCTTGGGAGATCGCTTCGATGGGCAGGCGTTGCAGCTTCGAGCGATAGCTGTAGCGGCTGATGCGGGCGAGGCCCGGGTCCACCACGAAGCCGATGTTGGGCACCGTGATGCTGGTTTCGGCGACGTTGGTGGCGAGGACGATGCGCCGTCGGCCGCCCGGGGCGAACACGCGCTGCTGCTCCTTGGGCGGCAAGCGGGCATAGAGCGGCAGGATGTCGAAGCGATCGCCGAAGCGGCGGCGGAGCCAGTGCGACGTGTCGAAGATCTCCCGTTCGCCGGTCTGGAACACCAGCACGTCGCGGGCGCCTGAACGGGCCTTGCCGGAGTCGATCTCCTCTAGGCATCCGCCGAGGGCGTCGAGGGAATTGTCGCTCGGTTCGCGGTAGGCAACGTCCACGGGATAGCCGCGCCCCGACACCTCCACCACCGGGGCATCGCCGAAATGGTTCGAGAACGCTGCAACGTCGATGGTGGCGCTGGTGATGAGTACCTTGAGGTCGGAGCGGCGGCCCACCAGGCGCTTGAGGTGGCCGAGCAGGAGGTCGACGTTGAGGCTACGTTCGTGCGCTTCGTCGACGATGATGGCTTCGTAGCGCCTGAGGCGTTGATCCTGCTGGATTTCCGTTAGCAGCAGGCCGTCGGTCATCACCTTGACGCAGGTTTTTTCGGACAGGCGTTCGGAGAAGCGCACGGCATAGCCCACGTCGGCGCCGAGGGGCACTTCGAGCTCTTGGGCGATTCGCGCGGCTACGGTGCGTGCGGCGAGGCGTCTTGGCTGGGTGTGGCCGATGACGCCCTTGCGGCCGAGCCCGGCGGCGAGGCAGGCCTTGGGGAGTTGGGTGGTCTTGCCGGAGCCGGTCTCGCCAGCCACCACGACAACGGGATGGCGGCGGATCAAGTCCACAACCTCGTCGATGCGTTCGGTGATGGGCAGTTCGGCCGGAAACGACGGCGTCGGCGGTGTCAAGTTGCGGGGCGCAGGATGGCTGCGTGGGCGCCGGGGGGAGCGTTTGGGTTTCCTTTGGCCTTGCATGGATCGCTCCTTGGAAAGCCTGCCTACCGTTCGAGCGATCTCAGCACGTTAAGACGCACCTGCACGAGTGCCTTCGCAGGACCTGTTCCACCCCTAGGCAAGGACGCCTTCTCGGCGCCAAGTCTACGGCGCGACTGGACACTCCCTCGCCGCAACGGGACGCGCCCTGCGCAGCACGAGGACCCCAAAAAAGCGCCCGGGTGCTATTTCGAGAGCGTGTTCATGCCCTCTTCGAGGCCGCGGATGGTGAGGGGGTACATCTCACCGTCCACCAGGTCCTGCGTCATGGCGACCGAGGTGGAATACTCCCACGTCTCCTGCGGCGTCGGGTTGATCCACACCAGCTTGTCGTAGATTTGTGTGAAGCGGCTCAGCCACAACGCGCCCGGTTCCTCGTTCCAGTGCTCGACGCTGCCGCCGGCGTGGGTGATCTCGTAGGGTGCCATGGTGGCGTCGCCGACGAACACCACCTTGTAGTCGTGGGCGTACTTGTTGAGGATTTCCCAGGTTGGGATGCGCTCGTTCATGCGCCGCCGGTTGTCCTTCCACACCGATTCATAGATGAAGTTGTGGAAGTAGTAGCTTTCCAGATGCTTGAACTCGGTGCGGGTGGCGGAGAAGAGCTCCTCGCAGATTTTCACGTGCGCGTCCATGGAGCCGCCGATGTCGAAGAACGCCAGCACCTTCACCGTGTTGCGCCGTTCCGGGCGCATCTGGATGTCGAGCATGCCGCCGTTGTGGGCGGTGGAGCGGATGGTGTTGTCCATGTCCAGCTCTTCGTCCGCGCCGGTGCGGGCAAACTTGCGCAGGCGTCTCAGCGCCATCTTGATGTTGCGGGTGCCTAGCTCCACCGAATCGTCGAGGTTTTTGTACTGGCGCTGATCCCAGACCTTCTTGGCCTTGCGCTTCTTGCCGCGGCCCTGGCCGGGGCCGTCCCTGCCCTGGCGTTCGGCATTGCCCTTTTCGCCGTCCTTACCCTCTTCGCCCTCCTCGGCCTTCTTCGCCTCTTCCTCCTGCGCCTTGCGGAATGCCTCGATCAGCTTTTCGAGGCCGCCCAAGGACTCGATCTTGGCGAGTTCTTCAGGCGTCAGGGAACGTTCGAACTCGCGCCGCAGCCACTCGTCCGGGATGAGGGATTCAAGGAGGCCCTGCAGGTCTTCGAGCCCCTTGAAATAGGCGCTGAAGGCGCGGTCGAACTTGTCGTAGTTCTTTTCGTCCTTGACCATGCAGGTGCGGGCGAGAAGGTAGAAGTCGTCGACGTTGCTGTACACCACGTTGCGGTCCAATGCCGCCAGGAGGTCCATAAGCTCGCGAATGGTCACCGGCACCTTGTAGCGGCGCAGTGTGAGGAAGAAGTTGATCAACACGTTGGGCGTCTCTCCGCTTACTTCGACGGACGGTGTTTGGACGGTGTGCCTAGCCCCGGCTATCGCGCCGGTTCATGAAGGCCAGCCGTTCGAGCAGGTGCACGTCCTGCTCGTTCTTCACGAGCGCCCCGTACAGCGGCGGAATCGCCTTGGACGGATCGCGGTTTGTCAGGATTTCGTCGGGAATATCGTCTGCCATCAAGAGTTTGAGCCAGTCGATGAGCTCTGAGGTCGAGGGCTTTTTCTTCAGCCCCGGCACCTTGCGCACGTCGAAGAAGATCTCCATCGCCTCCTTGACCAAGTGATCCTTGATCTCGGGATGGTGCACTTCGATGATCTGCTGCATCGTTTCCCGATCCGGGAAGTTGATGTAGTGGAAGAAGCAGCGGCGCAGGAATGCGTCCGGCAGCTCCTTTTCGTTGTTTGAGGTGATGACGACGATGGGGCGGTGGTGCGCCTTTACCGTCTCGCTCGTCTCGTACACGAAGAACTCCATGCGATCGAGTTCCTGCAGGAGGTCGTTCGGGAACTCGATGTCGGCCTTGTCGATCTCGTCGATCAGGCGCACGACTCGCTCGGACGCCTCGCAGGCGTCCCAGACCTTGCCCTTCTTGAGGTCGTTGCGGATGTCCTGCACCCGATCGTCGCCGAGCTGGGAATCGCGCAGGCGGGAGACCGCATCGTATTCGTAAAGGCCCTGGAGCGCTTTCGTTTGCGACTTGATGTGCCAGGTGATGAGGCGGAGGTCGTAGGTCTTGGCGATCTCCTCCGCTAGCAGGGTCTTGCCGGTGCCGGGCTCGCCCTTGATGAGCAGGGGCCGCTCCAGCTTGATGGCCGCATCCACGGCCATCGACAGCTCGTCGGTCGAAATGTAAGTGTCGGTGCTGTCGAACTTCATCCGGCTGTCCATCTCCTTTGCGTGAGAGCCTTGGCGGCAGCGTTCCGACCTGGAGGTGCCGCAGACAAAAGCGGCTACTTTACCTGCTTTGGTGCGCCCAATGCACCCTCGGCGTCGATTTGTGCTTCCGGGGCGCCGGCAGGGCGAGGGCGGAAGCGCCGCAGGATCGCGTGGCCGACGCCGCGCAGGCTCAAGGCGGCGATGTAGGCCGCGCAGAAGCCGGTGGCGGCCGCGCCCAACAGCCGCCAGGGCGGCCCGGGGTCCATGCCGGCTTCGAAAAAGGTACGGAACACCGCCACGACCCACGCCGGCGCGAGATGGGCCTCGTCAAATCGATACGGCGCGAGCCCCAGCATCAATACCAGTGCCGGCACGAACCAGCGCAGCCCACTGAGCAGCGGAAAGCGACGCAGCAGCAAGAACGCGAGCGCGGCCAAGCCGACGCCGGAGACGCCGGCGACCCACCAGGCAATGGCGTGGGAGCTCATTCATCCACCCACCGCACGATCTGCTCCTGCAAGCGGCCCGCGTGCCAGGCCGCAAGCTCCTGCGGATGCACGGAGGACTCCGAGACGACGTTGCCGGCGACGCTGATGCCGGCTTCGTGGACCGTGTTCGGATTTCCCGATACCAGCGGATGCCACCACGCCAGTTCGCGTCCCTCGTCGAGGCGCCGGTAGGCGCACGATTTCGGTAGCCAAGAGAGCGTGTGGATGCCTTCGATGTCGAGTTTGATGCAGTCTGGGACGTAGTCCTGGCGTTTCGGGTATTGGGTGCAACGGCAGCTCTCGAGATCCAGCAGGCGGCAGGCGATGGCGGCGGTTTGTACCTCGCCTGTGTCCTGATCCTCGGTCTTGAGCAGGCAGCACCGGCCGCAGCCGTCGCAGAGGGACTCCCATTCCTCGTCGGTCATCTCGTCCAAGCGCTTGCGGCGCCAGAAGGGCTCTTCACTGGCGGTCGCGGCGCCTGCGGCCGACGCCTCCGTCAGTTTCTTCTGCTTGCGGCGCTTTCGCCACCTCATGTCGGCAAACCTCCGAGCCGGCGGCGAAACTCGTCGCCCAGCAAGCTCTCACGCCACGCACCGAACCACGGCGGCAGGTCGCCATGCTCGCGCCAGTGCAACACGCACGACTCCATGTCGCGCCTGCGCGCAAGCAACTCCGGCGCCATGCCCAGACGCTCGGCGCAAGCCTTGGCGAAGTTTCGAAGCGCCGTCGCGAGTTCGCCTTGGCGACGGCTCAAGGGTTCGGGCAGGCGTGGTGGAGGGCTTGGGTCCTCCCGACCCCTGGCGTGTGTTTGCAGCAAGGCCTTGCCGTAGCGACGACGCAAGCCCTTGGGCAATGCATCCAGCGACGGCGACCGATGCTCGTTCAGGGCAAGGCCAAACAGCGCGTCGTCGCGGGCGAGGTGGGCACGCGGCATGTCGCGCCGTCGCGCCTCGCGCTCGCGCCATGTGATCAGGCTGCGCAGGATGGCAAGCTGGCGGCGGGACAGACGGCGCGCCCCGGACACGCTGCGGTAATGCTCCTCCGGTGGTGGCCGTCGCACCAGCAGCCGTGCCATTTCCTCCATCGCCCAGTCGAGCCTGCCCAGGCGTTCGAGCTCTGCGCCGACGCGTTCCCACACCGGCAGCAGGTATTCCACATCCTCGCGGGCATAGGAAAGCTGCTCCGGCGAAAGCGGTCGTCGCAGCCAGTTGGAACGGGTGGAGTGCTTGGCGAGGGCAATGCCGAGGTGGCGTTCCACCAGAGCCGCGTAGCCGACGCCGTATTCCGGCGTGACAAAGGCATGGGCAAGCTGGGTGTCGATCACGTGCTGCGGCAGGACGCCGAGATGGCAGTCGATGACCTCGAGGTCTTCGGAAAGCGAGTGCATGACCTTGAGCCTCGTCGGATCCGTCATCGCCCGAGCGAGGGAGTCGAAGCTCGCGTCGGCTTGGCCGTCCACCAAGGCGATGCCGTGTTCGCTGGCAATCTGATACAGCGCCGGTATTGGAAAGAACGTGTCGGTGCGCATGAACTCGGTGTCGAGCCCCAAGGTCCCCTGCGCCGGCACCGCGGCTTCGATGGCCGCGTCGTCCACCAACAGCGGCGAGGAGCCTTCAGCTTGGGGGAGCGCGAGGGGCTTCCCCTCGCTAGAGGAGCCTTCAGCTTGGGGGAGCGCGAGGGGCTTCCCCTCGCTAGAGGAGCCCTCAGCATGGGGGAGTGCGGATGGGGCGCCTTCGGCGGTGGGGCTCAGAAGTTCCGCGCCAGCGGAACTTCCAACGCGCCCGCCAGGGCGCGCGCCCTCAGGAAACGACACGACGACCCTGCAGGGCATGAACGATGGTGCCACCGTCGGTGTACTCGAGCTCGCCGCCCACCGGAACGCCGTGGGCGATGCGGCTGAGACTGGCGCCGGTGCCGCGCAGCGCCTCGGCGATGTAGTGCGCGGTTGCCTCGCCTTCGACGGTGGGGTTGGTGGCGAGGATGACCTCCTCCGCACCCTGGCCGGTCACGCGCTCGGCCAGATCGACGATACCGAGTTCCTCCGGCCCCACCCCATCGAGCGGCGACAGGCGACCGTGGAGCACGAAGTAGCGGCCGCCATAGGCACCGGATTGCTCGATCGCGACGATGTCGGAGGGCGACTCGACGATGCACAGGAGCTTCGGATCCCGCTTCGCATTGGCGCAGATGCCACAGAGCTCGGTTTCCGACAAGGTGCGACAGCCACGGCAGCGCATGACCCGATCGGCCGCTTCGCTCAAGGCTGCGGCAAGGGCGCGGGCGCCGGGCCGGTTGTGCTGCAGCAGATGCAGGGCGGTACGCACAGCGGTTTTGGGGCCCACCCCCGGAAGCGTCTGCAGCGCCTCCACAAGGCGATCGATGAGGGGACTGATGCGCATGCAGGCTGCGGCGTTTGTTCGCCGTGCCTAAAGCAGCGACTTGAGGTCTGGGGGCAAGTTCACCCCCCGTGTCAGCGACGCCATCTGCTCCTTCTGGAACTCCCGCAGTCGCCGCGATGCATCCGTCACGGCAGCGGCCACCAAATCCTCGACCATCGTCCGCTCGTCCTCGGAAAGGCCCGCCAGCACGGTGGGATCGATCTCGGCACTAAGCGCCTCGTAGCTGCCGTTGATGGTCACCTTGACCATGCCAGCACCGCTCTCGCCGGTGACGCGAGCCTTGCTCATCTCGCTGCCCAGCTCCTCCACGGCACGCTTCATGGATTGCGCTTGCTGGAAAAGGTCGCCAATGCCCTTCATTCGCTCGCTCCTTGGCTCGCCGGCGCGATGGGCGTGACACTCTCGATCCGACCGTCGAACTCATCGATTAGGTTCCGTGCGGCATCATCCTGCATCAAAGCCCGCCGCGCCGCCTCCTCTTGCTGCGCCCGGATGCGCGCCCGTCGCGCCGCCGGCGTCTCCTGCGCCAGAGCGCCGATTTCGATGGCGACGCGCACGGCATGTCCGGCGTAGCGGGAAGCGAGGTTCGCCACCTCGGCGCGCTGCTTGTCGTTGAGGATCGCCTCGTGCCCCGGATCGAGGCCGATGCGCCAGGCATTGTCGCCCTTTTCGAGCAGGTTGGCGTTTTCTAGCACCATTGCCGTCACGCCCTGCGGCGCCATGGCCGCGACGATCTCGTGCCACTCGCCGGATGCCTGCCGGTCGGGGGACTCCGCCGCGGTCGGGACGGTTGCCGGTGGCGGGACGCGGTCCTCCGGGAGAGGTTCTGGCACGGGTCCGACCGCAGCGGGCGACTCTGATCGCGTGGGTTCGTCTGGAGGGAGGGCGTCCCGCCCTCCATCTCGCCCGTCAGGTAGCGGCGTTTGCTCCATCGCCGGATGCGGCGGTTCCGCATACGCCGGTTCCGGCGGTGCCGGCGTCACCGGAGGCGCGGCTTCGGGCACGGCGTGTCCATCCATCGGGCGACCCGTCACGCGCCCATCGTGTGCCTTTTCCTCCGCCGGTGGTGCGGCCGCCCTTTGGCTTGGCGGCCCCGCGCTTGGTTCCGGCTTGCTTCTCTGGTCACTGGAGCGGCGTTCATCCCCGCCCTCCCCCGATGGCTCGAACGCGGCCAGCCGAAGGAGGGTCATGTCGAAGCCCACCTTTAGATCCGGCGCGAACTGCATGTCGCGCCCCCCCATGAGGGTGATCTGATAGCAAAGTTGCAGATCCTCCGCCGAGAATCGCCCCTGGAACCGGGTTAGCGATGCATCCGGTGCCACCTCCAGCTCCGCCGCGACCGCCAAGTCGTGGAATGCCCGCTGCAGCCCCTCCACCACGTCGGGCAGGCTGGCGGCGCGGTCGGCGAGCGCGTCGCCGGCGGCAAGCAGTTGCTGCACGTCGTGGTCGGCGAGTGCGGCAAGGAGTGCCCCCACCTCGTCGCTTCGCACGACGCCAAGCATCTCGGTCACCTCCGCCTCGCGCACGCTGCCACCGCCATGCGCCACGGCTTGGTCCGTGATCGACAAGGCATCCCTCATGCTGCCGTCAGCAGCGCGGGCGATGACACGCAGCGCTCCGGCCTCCGCATCGATGCTCTCGCGCTCGAGGATTTGCGTGAGCTGGGTCTCAATTGTGGCCGGGCGCATGTTCTTGAGATTCAGTTGCAGGCAGCGAGAGAGCACGGTGACCGGGATGCGGCGCGCCTCCGTAGTCGCCAGCACGAACTTGACGTGCTCGGGGGGTTCTTCGAGCGTCTTCAGCAGGGCGTTGAAGCTGGAGGTGGACAGCATGTGTACCTCGTCGATGAGATACACCTTGTAGCGGCCGTTCGTGGGCAGGTATTGCACGTTGTTCAGAAGCTCGCGGGTGTCGTCCACGCCGGTGCGAGAAGCGGCATCCACCTCGATCAGATCCACGAAGCGCCCGGCGACGATGTCCTGGCAAGCCCCGCACTCCCCGCACGGCGTCGAGGTGACGCCGGTCTCGCAATTGAGGCAGTTGGCGAGGATGCGCGCCAAGGTGGTCTTGCCGACGCCGCGGGTGCCGGTGAACAGATACGCGTGGTGCAGTTGGCCGAGGTCCAGGGCGTTCTTGAGGGCGCGCACGGCATGTTCCTGACCGACCACGTCGTCGAAACCACGCGGGCGGTACTTCCGCGCCAGCACTTGATAGCTCATGATCGCGGGGATGTTAACCCGAACCCCTCTCTTCCCCCCACCTCCGGCCGGCTGGTGCATCGTCGGTCACCGGGGTGCCGCGGGGCTCGAACCGGAAAACACACTGGCCAGCTTTGCCCGGGCGGTGGCGCTTGCCGTGGACGCGGTGGAACTCGACGTGCAGGTGGTGGAGGGGAAGTTGGTGGTGATTCACGACGACACGGTGGACCGCACCACGAACGGCGCCGGGGCGGTCGCAGAGCGAAAGCTCACCGAACTCCGAGGACTCGATGCGGGCAACGGGCAGGCGATTCCACTGCTCGCGGAAGTGCTGGCGGCAGTGCCGGCGGATGTGGGGATCAACGTCGAGCTCAAAGGCGCCGACACGGCCCTGCCTGCCGCCGAGTGCCTGCGCAGCCAAATGCGACCGCTCTTGGTGTCGTCGTTCGACCATGCCGAACTGCGGCGCTTCCACGCCGCCTGCCCTCAGATCCCCTGCGCTCCTCTCTTCGGCCGCTGGCGGCGCGTCTTGGCCACCGCCGAGGAACTCCACGCCACCTGCATCAACATAGCCGATCGCATCGCCACGCCCGACCACATCACCACCATCCGCGAACACGGCTTCGGCTGCCTCGTGTACACCGTGAACGACCCGGAACGGGCACGAGCCCTGCGAAGCTTCGGTGCCAGTGGCGTATTCACGGACTACCCGGACCGGGTATGCCGAGACGACACCTGAGTGCCGATCAACCCGTAGGGGACGGGACAAGCCCGTCGCTCGCATGGAACAAACCTCGTAACACGTTGATAAACCAAGGAAGTACCTCGAAGCTGAGTCAACACCAACGGACCGGCCGGATGGTGCCGTGTGAAGCGTTTCGGAGCGAGGGCCCATCACGCTCCTCCCGCCGAAGGCGAAGCAACCAAGGCCCGGAAGGTGCAACCAGCCCTCTCCCCGCGCGACGGGCCCTGTGGGTGGCGGGAAGACGCTGCTCTGTTCCCTGCGCGTCGGCGACCCCCGCGTCCCCGCCGGGGTGGAAAACTCGTATGAATCAAAATCGCTCAAGTGGTTGATTTTTCGGTCAATCGTATCTCGAAGTCGAGTCGACACCAACGTGCGGTTGGATGGCGCGGTCCCACACGGCACTCGAAGCGAGGGCCCATCACGCTCCTCGCGCCGAAGGCGAAGCAATCTAGACCTGGAAGGAGCAACCAGCCTCCCTCCTCGCGAGACGGGCGCCTGTGTGGGTGGCGGGGAACGATGCCATGTCCCTGTGCGTCAGCGACCCGGCGTCCTCGACGGGGCGGAAACTACGAAGAAAGCAGCCAAGGATCGCAGGGATGCACGGTTTTACTCATGCAATTGCTCAGGACTCAACCTTTTCCCGCCCCGGGCTTGTAGTTTCGAGCTTGTCGAATTCCCGGGTCAGGCGATAGCCGTCGTCGGTGACGATGGCTTCCAAGGTCCGCACCCGTTCGCGCAATGTGCCCATTTCCTGCTCGAGTGCCTGAACGGTGGCGTCCGTTTCGTCGCTGCCATGGCGTGGTCGCGATGTCCACACTTTCAGAGCCCCTACCAAGCCATAAAGGTGAATCTCCGCGTGTTGGATCAGTCGTTCCGGGTGGGCAGATTGCGCCGGCCGGTCACGAAGCGGCGACCTTCACTGCCTCTGGCCCGGTGGATTCGAGCCTGTCGATTTCCTGGGTCAGGCGGTAGCCATCGTCGGTGACGATGGCTTCGAGGGTCGCTACCCGCTCGCGCAGGGTCGCCACCTCTTGCTCGAGCGCCTGGACCGTGGACTCTGCTTCCTCGGCTTGGCGCGGCCCTGATCTCCAAGCCTTTAGGATCGCGGGAAGCATCGGCAATCCGACCGACAGCAAGACGATCAGTAGGGTTACGGTAGGCCAATCCATTCGTGGACTCCTGGCGTTTGGGCTATTGGTCGATCTTCTGCACGGTGCCGAAACCGCGGATGCGGCGATGTACGTCCGGGTTGCCGGTGTAGGCGACAGAGCCGGCACCGGCGATGTCCACGTCCAGCCTTTCGGTGGCCCAGACTCTGGCGCTGCCTGCGCCCTTGAGACGAACTTCGGCCGTGCGGGTTTCGAGACCGGCCGCCTCGTATGCTCCCGCCCCGGCCATTTCCACGACCTGGCGACCGGCGCGGCCGTCCACCTCGAAGTGGAAGGCGCCACGGGCCTCGATGATCAGTTCGTCTGCGTCGAGTGAGGCAAGCCGGTAGTCGCCGCTGCCTCGGTTCTCCACCACCAGCGTATCTGTGTGCAGCTTGCCGCCGGTAACCAGGATGGGGCCGGCACTGTAGAGTTCCGTGAGTTGTCGGGTCGTGACCCGCACGACGACGTCTTCAACGTCGAGTTCCTTCGGCACCTCGACGAACAGCGTTGCGTCTGACACTTCCACATCCACGCTGTCCTGGTGGCCTTCCGCGACGGCAAGCTCGACGTGCACCGACTCCCCCTGCCGGATGTCGAGGGTCGCGGGCCCGTCGACGTAGATGCGGTGGAAGTCCTCGCTCGGTTCGATGTTCGTTGTTTGCATGTCGTCTCCCGTGCCGGTGCCGGCGAGGATGGCGGCGCCGAGGATGGCGGCGGCCGCAACGACCTTGGTTCGGCCACTAAAGCGCCCTGACGGGCCGGTCGGCAATTGCTTGCCTGCGTTCATGGTTCGCTCCTTTCGATGCGGGAGAGTTCCCGCTGCAGCTCGTAGCGGCCGGATGTGATGTGCGTCTCGATCCGCCTGAGACGGAGTTCAATCTGGTCGAAGTCCGCACGGACGTGGCGGAGGGATCGGCGCGGGGAAAGGCGGTGGCCGAGTTCCGGTGCCGGGGAAACATCCCTGCTGCTGCCGCCGCGACGCCTCGGCGGACGACCGTCCCACTGCTCGAACGCTGCCTGCACGGTTTGCTTTTCGTTCGGGAAGGACTGACCGCCACGGGCCTGGTCACGTTGCCGGCGGCGGCGCTGACGCCGAGCGCGCCGGCGGCCGCCGGGCTTGTCCATGACGAAGAAGGCGATCCAGTAGGCCGGAAACATCACGGAGGGAAGGAAGATGAGGCCGGTGACGGCGATGAGCCGCACCACCCACGTCTCGACCCCGAAGTAGTTGGCAAGCCCCGCGCAGACACCGCCGATCTTGCCTCGTTCGGGGTCGCGCATGAGTTCCCGAGAACCAGGCCAGGGATTCCATGCCGGCCAGTCCCAGTCGTCCGAGTCGTCTCGCCGGACACGGGCCTCTTGGCTGCGGCGGCGTCCTGCCTTGTCCTTGACCCGTTCAGCCGCATCCTCAACATACGCTGCGGCGCTGTCTACCTGCTCTGCCACCATGTCCTCCACCGCCCGTTTGAGCCGCTGCTCGGCCTTGGCGCGTGGGCCGGGGCTTTCGTCGCTCATCTACTGTCCTTCGTTTTCCTTGCCTGGCCTCCGCGCCTTTGGCGCCGCTGGCGTCGCGACCACAAGGGCCTTCCTACGGACCGGCGGCGATGCGGTTGCGCCAGTCGGGGGTGCGCTCGTCGAGGATCGATTCCAACGTCTCGATGCGCTCCGACATTTGCCCGGCGGCAACCGTGAGCCGTTCGAGCTCCGCCCGTTCGTCGTCAGAGAGAGCCGCTTCGGCGCGCCGCTTCGAGCGGTAGTGCAGGAAGAGCCACGTCGGAGCCACGAACAACAGGAAGAGCGCAGTTGGAACGACAAACACTGCAGCGAGGTCCACGGCTCACTCCCCGTCTTTCGGCGCCGGCAGGGGCGCCGCTTCGCCGTTGCCGGCAAGCCGCGCCTTGAGCGCCTTGAGTTCCTCGTCCACGCCCTCGTCCACTTCGAGCTGGTTGATCTCGTCGGTGAGCGAGCGCTGTCCCATGTCGTAGGACTCCACCTGCCCTTCGAGGTCGTCGATCTTGCGTTCGTACTGCTCGAAGCGATTCATGGCGTCGTCGATGCTGTGACCGGAAAGCTGCCGCCGGGCGTCGAGCCGCGAGCGGCTGGCCTGGCCGCGCAGGACGATGGCGTTCTGCCGCGCCTTGGCGTCCTTGATCTTCTGCTGCAAGGCGGCGATGTCGTCGCCAAGCTTGGCCAAGGTTTCGTCGAGGATGGTGAGATCGGAACGCACCGTGACGGCGGTTTCCTCGGCCTTGGCGCGCTCCATCAAGGCGCCCCGGGCGAGGTCGTCGCGACCTTTGGCGACGGCAAGTTCTGCCTTGCGCTCCCACTCGGCGGCCTCGGCCTCAAAGTAGGACGAGCGGCGCTGCAGTTCCTTGCGGTCGGCGATGGCACGAGCCGAGGCGGTGCGCACTTCGACCAGCGTCTCCTCCATCTCCTGGATGATGAGCCGCACCATCTTCTCAGGATCTTCCGCCTTGTCGAGCAGAGAGTTGATGTTCGAGTTGATGATGTCGGTCAGCCGAGAAAAGACACTCATCGCGAGTCCTCCTTGAAATTCGCATGGGTGGTCATGCCTCGGTGGCTAACAGGATTCGTGCCAGCCGCGGAAAATCACCGTATAGGATGGCACTTCCGTAAGTTAGCTGCTGACGATTTTCGTCATCTGCCCGCCGCCACCCCGGGCCCACGCGGGAGCCGCAGGCGCTGGCGGATCGAGCCAAACGTTGGCAGGATTAGCCGCCATGCGCAATGAACCCGATCGTCTCATCGGCGAATCGCCGGCCTTCCTGCAGGTGCTGGAGTCGGTCTCCCGCGTCGCACCGCTGCAGAAGCCGGTGCTGGTGGTGGGTGAGCGCGGTACCGGCAAGGAGCTCATTGCCGCGCGCTTGCACTACCTTTCCGACCGCTGGGAGCGGGAGTTCCTCAAGCTCAATTGCGCCGCCATCAGCGACAACCTGATCGAGAGCGAACTCTTCGGCCATGAGGCTGGCTCGTTCACCGGCGCCTCCCGCACCCATCACGGCCGTTTCGAGCGCGCCGACGGCGGCACGCTGTTTCTCGACGAGGTGGCGACCACCTCGGCGCTGGTGCAGGAGAAGCTCCTGCGGGTGATCGAATACGGCGAGTTCGAGCGGGTGGGCGGGCGCAAGACCCTGCAAGCGGACGTGCGCCTGATCGCCGCTACCAATGAAGACCTGCCCGAACTCGCGGCCACGGATCGTTTTCGCCACGACCTGCTCGACCGACTCGCGTTCGACGTCATCACCCTGCCGCCGCTGCGGGAGCGGCCCGGCGACATCCCGCTACTGGCCGAGTACTTCGCCGTCAACATGGCCAAGGAACTCGGTCGCGATTTCTTTGCTGGCTTCACTTCCGCGGCCATGGACCGCCTCGCCACGCACCACTGGCCGGGTAACCTGCGCGAGCTCAAGAACGTGGTGGAGCGGGCGGTGTATCGAGCGCCCGACGACGACGCCGTGGAGGAAATCGTGCTGGACCCCTTCGCATCCCCCTTTCGTCCGCAAGCGCAGGACGACAACGGGCGGTCCAAACAGATGCCGGCGTTGCCGCTGTCCATGAAGGACACCGTGCAGGAGTTCGAGGTGGAACTCATTCATCAAGCCTTGCGCGAGGGGCGCTTCAACCAGCGTCGGGCGGCGGAGCTTCTCGGTCTAAGCTACGACCAGTTCCGGGGCTACTTCAAGAAGTACGGTCTGCAACGCGGCGACGGCAGCGCCACCGACGGTGCACGCAAGGAGGGCGCATGAGCGTCATTGGGCTTGAGGAGATCTTCCTCGATGTGGCGGACCTTGCGCGGTCCCTGGACTTCTACCATCGGCTCCTCGGCATCCCGGTGGCGATGCAGAACGACGAGCGCGCCTACCTGCAATGCGAACGCAGCCATGTGGTGCTTCAGGTCAAGGGACATTCCGGACGCCATCAGGGCGGTGGCCCGATGCACTTCTCGTTCACCGTCAGCGAGGACCACTTCGACGAGGTGGCGAGCCGCGTTGACGATGGCCGCATATTCACCCGTGGCCCCATGGGCAGCCGCGGCAAGGGCCGCGCGCTGTTCATCCTCGACCCAGACGGCAACGAGGCGGAGGTGAACACGCGCTATCTCTACGGCGTGCCGAAGCGCTGAAGTAGGGCCGAGCGACTCCTTGCCGATAGCCTTCGAGCTCAACGGCGTCGCCCGCGAAGTCGACGCCCAGCGCGGCGAGCCGCTGCTCTATCCGCTGCGGCGCCTTGGCGATGTCAGCGTGCGCTACGGCTGCGGCGGCGAGCAATGCGGTGCCTGCCGGGTGCTGGTGGACGGCGAGGCGAGGTTCGCTTGCACGCTGGCCGCGCACGACGCCGACGGTCGGAGCGTGGAGACGGCGGCAGGTCTCGACACACCCGTGCGAAGGGCGCTGATTGATTGCAACGCCGGTCAGTGCGGCTATTGCCTGCCGGGCATCGTGGTGGCCGCAGAGGCGCTGTTCCGGCGCCCGCAGGCACCCACGGAAGCCGACATCCGCACGGCACTTGGGCCGCATCTGTGCCGCTGCGGCGCGCATCCGCGCATCCTGCGGGCGCTAGCGCGCTCTGCGAGCGCGTCGGCAGTTGCTTCGCAACTGCTGGCCTACGGGTTCGCATCCGCTCACCCTCCGGCTGCGAGCGAACGCGAGCACGAAGGCCAGCAGTTCGCACCAGCGAACCGCCGACGCGCCCACGAGGGCGCGCTGGCGCGCGTTGCCGGCGGGGCGGTGAGGCTGCCGCCTGGACTGCGGGCGGTCCCTCGACTGTCCGACTGGGTGCGCATCGAGGCACCGGGCCGAGTGGTTGCGTGCACCGGCAAGGTGGAGATCGGCCAAGGCATCCTCACGGCGCTGCGGCTCATCGTCGCCGAGGAGCTCGACGTCGATCCACAGCAGGTGGTGGTTGAAACGGCGCACACGGGAAGAACGCCGAACGAAGGCATTACGGCCGGTTCCATGTCGCTCGAAACGAGCGGCGCCGCATTGCGACAGGCAGCCGCGTGGCTGCGGCGGCTCCTGTTGGAACGTGCCGCAGCGGAGCTGGGCGTGGCACCGGAACGCATTGCGGTTGAGAACGGGGTCTTGACCGTACCGGGGATCAATCGCCCGCTCGACTATTGGCAGCTTGGGGCACCGCCTCCGGATTTCGAGATTCGGCAACCCACCGCCGAGAAGAGCCCGGCAACCTACCGTTGGGTGGGGGTGGAACACGCGCTCCGCATCGACCTGCCGGCCAAGGTGCGCGGCGAGCCCGCATTCGTGCACGACCTGCCCTGCGACCTCTACGCCCGGGTGGTGCGGCCGCCATCGCTGCACCACCGGCTCGGTGCCATCGACGCTACGATCGCCGCACCGGCCCACCTCGTGGTGAATGGCTCGTTCGTGGCCGTGGCGCACCCGGATGAATACACCGCCAGCCGTCTCTCCGAGCGAGTCCGTTCGGCCGCAACATGGCACGCGCCGGACCTGGCACCCATGCAAGGCAGTCTCGCAGACCACCTTCGAAGCAACGAGACGACGCCCCTCCCCCTCGACGACGGCAAGCCCACACACCGCCCGGTGCGAGACTTCGCCACCACCCACCATGCCACCTACTCACGCCCGTTCCTCATGCATGGTTCGCTGGGCCCATCGGCGGCTTGGGCGTTGTGGCAGGGGGGCCGGCTGCTCGTGCGTTCGTCGAGTCAGGGCATCGAGCTGCTCAAGGCAATGCTCGCCAAGGTACTCGGCCTCGAGCTCGAACAGGTGGAAGTGGCACACCGCGAGGGCGCTGGTTGCTACGGCCACAACGGCGCCGACGACGCCGCGCTGGACGCAGCCTTGGTCGCCCGCGCTCTGCCGGATCAGGCAATCCTGCTGCAGTGGTCGCGCGCCGACGAGCATCGGTTCGAACCCCTCGGCCCGGCCATGCAGGTGGAACTGGGGGCAAGCACCGAGGGCGGCGCAGTATCCCATTGGCGCCACGACGTACGCGGTTTCACCCATTCCGGGCGCCCCGCCCCGCAACGCCCTGGTGTGGACATGCTGGCCGCGTGGCTCTTGGACGAACCGTTCGAGCCGTCGCCGCCACAACCGGGCCGAGGCCCGGAGTCGGGCCTGCACCGCAACGCCCTGCCGCTCTACGAGTTTCCGCATCAGGAAGTGGTGAAACGCCTGTGCACCGCAGCGCCGCTCAGGACATCGTCGCTGCGGAGCCTCGGCGCCCACTGCAATGTGTTCGCCATCGAGTCCTTCATGGACGAACTGGCGCAAGAGGCCGAGGTTGCTCCTGATGAGTTTCGTCGCCGGCACCTCGCCCACGACCCCAGGGCGCTTGCCGTGTTGAACGCCGCCGTGCGGCTAGCTGGCGGCATGGATGGGCCGCGAGGCATGGCTATCGCCCGCTACAAGAACCGCCAATGCTGTGCAGCGATCGTGGTGGAGGTGGCCGTTTCGGATGCCGCCGAAGTGCTCGTGAAGCGCGCCTGGATTGCCGCAGACGCCGGCCGCGTCGTGGATCGCGACGGGCTGATCAACCAACTCGAAGGCGGGTTCGTCCAAGCCCTCTCGTGGACGCTGTTCGAGGAAGTCTCCTTCGACACCCAAGGCGTCGCGGACACCGATTGGGACGACTACCCGATCCTCCGCTTCTCCGACGTGCCACACATCGAAACGACGTTGCTCGACCGCCCCGAACAGCAACCGGTCGGCGCCGGCGAAGCCCTCCAAGGCCCCACCTCCGCCGCCGTCGCCAACGCCATCTTTGCCGCCACCGGCATCCGCCCCCGCGACCTCCCGTTCACCCCAGCCAACCTCCGCCGAGCGGCCGCGGCCTAGAACGCACCGACAGATTCGGCGCAAGTACTTAGCCGATGTGGAGAGCGAATGCGAAACCGCGCCCGCCAGGGCGCGCCGTCACGCCTGTTCCGTTTCTGACCACTGCACTACTGCCCCAACGGCCAAAAGGGCGTCGCATCGGCTTTCTTCGTAGCCGAGTTCGGTGAGGACTTCGACGCTGTGCTCGCCGAGTCTTGGTGCCGGTCCGGCGATCTCGCTCGGCGAGACGCTGAATCGTGCGGCCGGCGTTGCCTGGCGGACTTCACCGAAGCCGGCGACTTCGCTCCGTTCGATCGACCCGTTGACCAGGAACTGCTCGTGGTGCATCAGCTCCATGCGCGTCAAGAGTGGCGCACTGGGCACGTCGTTGGCGTCGAGGCGGGCGAGGATCTCGTCGCGTGGCCACTTGGCGATCTCGGCGGCGGTGATGCGCTTGCGCTCGTCGCCGTTTCTTCCCCGAGCCCGCGCCGTGGCGAAGCGCTCGTCGTCGATCAGGTCTTCGCGGTCGAGCGCACGGCACATGCCCGCCCACTCGCTGTCGGAAATCGCACCGGCGGTGATGTAGCCATCCTGTGCCTCGAAGATCAGGTCCATCGTGCCCTGGCCCTTGGTCACGTCGAACTCGCGCTCGGCGAAGGTGAGCCCGCCCATGCCCTCGGGCCAGAAGAACGCCAGCATGGATTCGAGCATCGACAGGCGGATGTGCTGGCCCTCGCCGGTGCGCTCGCGATGAAAGAGCGCCGCCGCGACGGCCTGGGCGGCGGTGAGCGAAGTCACCTTGTCGGCGATGATGATGCGGAACATCGCCGGCTTGCCGGTCTCCCGGTTGGCCTGGATGTCCGTCGCCCCAGAGAGCGCCTGGATGACGGGATCGTAAACGCGCTTGTGGGAATACGGCCCGTGTTCGCCGAAGCCGCTGATCGAGACGTAGATGATCTTCTCGTTCAGCGCCCGAACCGCGGCTTCGCCGAAGCCCATCCGCTCCATGGCGCCGGGGCGGAAGTTCTGCACGAGCACGTCCGTCTCGCGCACGAGGTCGGTGAGCACGGCCTTGCCGGCGTCGGACTTGAGGTCGAGCGCGATGGATCGCTTGCCTCGGTTGCACGAATAGAACATGGCGTTGACGCCGTTGTGCAGCCCCCCGAAATGCCGCACCTGCTCGCCCCTCGGCGGCTCCACCTTGACCACGTCTGCGCCTTGGTCGGCAAGCATCATCGCCGCCACCGGACCCGACACCATGGTCGTCAGATCGAGCACCTTGACGCCCTGCATTGGTCCCATCGGTCAGTCCTCCAGCCGTCACCCGTCCGTATGCGGAGTCTATTCAACAACGGGGGACGACAGCGCCGCCACGGCGTGGGATGCCGAGGGTGCGCGATGCTACGACGCTGTTTATGCTCCGCTGCCGTTTGTCAGCGAGTCTCAGCTTGACCAACCCCTCGGAGAAGACCCCCTTCTCGCTTGCCATTGTCGGATTCATTCGTCTGGAGTCCGCTGGTGGCGTCTTGATCGTGCTGGCCACCGTACTCGCCATGGTCGCGGCCAACACTCCGCTTGCGGGCGTGTACCGGCTGCTGCTCGAAACCCCCCTCGCGATCAGCGCCGGGGACGCGGGGATCGACAAGCCGTTGCTGCTCTGGATCAACGACGGGTTGATGGCGGTGTTCTTCTTCCTCATCGGCCTAGAGGTGAAGCGGGAGGCACTCGAAGGCGAGCTCTCGTCCACCGATCGAATCGGGCTGCCGGCAATCGGCGCACTCGGCGGCATCCTCGCGCCAGCGTGCATCTACACCGCACTGAACTGGCGAGACCCAGGCGCCATGGACGGCTGGGCCATCCCGGTTGCCACCGACATCGCGTTCGCCCTGGCACTCCTCGGCGCGTTCGGACAACGCGTTCCGGTTGCACTCAAGGCGTTCCTGCTGGCGCTCGCGATTTTCGACGACTTGGCGGCAATCGCCATCATCGCCGTGTTTTACGCCGGCGACCTTTCCCCCGGCATGCTTGGGGCGGCGGCCGGATTGCTGGCGATGGCCGTGGGCCTCAACCGCCTGCGGGTCACCGCGGTCGCACCGTATGTGTTGGTCGGGTTGGCGCTGTGGGTGGCAACGCTGAAGTCCGGGGTCCACGCAACGCTGGCTGGCGTGTTGATTGCCCTTTGCATCCCCATGCGCAACGCCGATGGCCACTCGCCGATCGTCGCGCTCGAGAAGGACCTCCACTTGCCCGTTGCGTTGGCGGTGCTGCCGTTGTTCGCTTTCGCAAACGCCGGCGTCTCCTTCGCCGGCGTCAGCGTGGGCGACCTGACCGATCCCGTAACTGTGGGCATTGCCTTGGGACTGTTCCTCGGCAACCCCATCGGCATCCTCGGATTGGTCTTCGTCGCCTCGAAGCTGCGCTGGGTTTCCCTGCCGACGGACATCACCTGGCCGCAACTGGTTGGCACCGCATTCGCCTGCGGCATCGGCTTCACCATGAGCCTGTTCATCGCGGGTCTTGCCTTCGAACATGCCGACGGTTCCTACTGGGCCGCGGACAAACTGGGCATCCTCATGGGCTCCGCGGCGTCGGCGCTGGTCGGTTTCGCGGTGCTCTCCATCGCCTTGCCACGGGCGGATGCGGGCGCTGGGCCACGGTGACTCGGCGGGTCATTTGCACGCCTCACGGATGCGAAGGACGGGATCACAGAGGACGCCACTGTCGAGGAACCGCGGCAAGGGCTAGGCACGGTTGCCTTGGGACAACGCTTCTTGCCCCAGCACAAGCCGTCCTATCGCCCCGTCGGACATAGCCGAAGGGGCGAAGAACGAAGCGATTTTTTGGATTAAGGGCCAAGGGGCCCCCAGCCCCCGACACCAGTAACCAGGACCGGAAGGACC
>VXSY01000110.1:84178-144831 GCA_009837725.1 Gammaproteobacteria bacterium
CCGGGTTGCTTTGTCACACCGTTTCTTCCCCCCCCACACCCCGCCCTACCCCCCCGGCGTACTCCGCCGTGGCGGCTATGCCCGACGGGATGATAGGCTTTCGGTGCCGTGAGCCCCCCTGCGACATCCCCGTTTCACCTGCACGTCTCGAACCAGCTTGAGAGTCTTGCCGCGGCGCTCGCCGAGGAGATGCGGACGAGGCCGGGGGATGCTCTGACTGCGGAACGGATTGTGGTGCCGCATCCGGTGCTTGGGCGGTGGTTGGCGCTGGAGTTGGCGGAGCGGCTCGGGATTGCAGCGCATCTGAAGATCGAGTTGCCGGCCGAGTTTGCGTGGTCGCTGATGCGATCGGTGGTGGAGTTGCCCAAAGAGCAGCCGTTTTCTCCTGGAGCGCTGCGCTGGCGTGTGTTCGATGCACTGGCAAGCTGGGATGGCGACGACGATCTGGCGCGCTACCTTGCCGATGCGGACGAGCGCAAGCGCTTTGCGCTGTCGGATCGTCTGGCGCATGTGTACGACCGCTGCCTGCTTTACCGCCCCGGGTGGATACAGGCATGGCAGGACGGCGAGACGCCCCATTGGCAGGGGCAGGTATGGCGCGAGCTGGCCGCCTCCGCCACCGGCCGGCACTGGGTGGACGCCGTGGATGCGTTCGAGCGGACGGTGCGGACCAAACCCTCGCAAGTCCCCGTGCAGCGGGAGTTGTTCAATCAGAACACGCGAGAGATAAAAAAAGCAAAAACAACTTCTTCCAGAACAAACCTAAAGGAACGGGTCAGCTTCTTCGGAGTCGATTCGCTGTCCCCTTCCTACCTTTCCATGCTGCGTGCGGCCGGTGTTGAGCGCGACATTCACCTGTTTCAACTAAGTCCGTGCCGAGAGTTCTGGGCCGACACCCGTTCGCGCCGCGAACTGCCCGCCAACGCCGAACCGGACCCCTACCTCAGCGAAGGCAACGAGCTGCTGGCCGCTTGGGGGCGCACGGCTCGCGACATGCAGGCCTTGCTGGCGGACGATCTCGGGGTCGGCGCTCCCGAGGAAACCTATTCGGAACCTGCCGCAACCACCCGCCTCGCCCGCGTGCAACGGGACATCCTGGAGCTTCGCCTTGCCGAGGAGACCATCGAGCCTCAAGTCCCCAAGGACGACTCGGTGCAGATTCACGTCTGCCACTCGGCCACCCGAGAAGCCGAAGTGTTGCACGACCGCCTGCTCGGCCTCTTCGATGTCCACCACGACATCCAGCCGGCAGATGTGCTGGTGCTCACGCCCAACATGGACGAATACGCCCCCGCCATCGAGGCGGTGTTCGACTCGGTTGGCGCCATCCCGTTCAACATCGGCCGTCTCCGTCGCCGTGACGGCGCAGCGGTGCGGGCTTTCCTGGACCTCTTGGCCTTGCCAGGCTCGCGTTACCCCGTGAGTTTCGTGATGGCGCCGCTCAGGGCCTCCTCGGTCGCGGCTCGCTTCAACATCCGCGAGACCGACTTGCCCGAGATTCGCGGCTGGATCGCCAATGCCGGCATTCACTGGGGCATCGGCGAGCACGACGTGCCCTCGTCGAGCCGTCACACATGGCAGCACGGACTCAATCGGCTGCTCCTCGGCTACGCCCTCGCCGGCTCCGCAGATTGGTTCGGCGACATCGCATCATGCGACTTGGATCGCTTCGGCAACGACGGTCCGGACCGCTACGAACGCCTCGGTCATTTCGCCCGCTATGCGGAGCTCGCGTTCGGGCTGGGCGCCATCGCCGAAGAGAGCCTGACTCCCACCGAATGGGCACAACGATTGCGCGAGGCGGTGCTGAGGCCCTTTTTCGCCAGCGAGCACTCGATGCCGGAGGTGGCCAGAGAGGCGGACACCGTGGCGCGGTTGATCGAGGATCTGGAGGAGGAGTGGCGCATCGCCGGCATTGACGGCGCGATCCCGTTCCCCGTGGTGCGGGAGGCGCTCTACGAGCTGGGCGCCGCGAGTACCCGCGCCGTGGCAAGGCTTGCCGATGGCGTCACCGTTGCGCCTCTTGGCGCGGGGCAAGTCTTCCCCGCCAAGGTCGTCTGCACGGTAGGCATGAACGACCGTGCGTTTCCGCGCCACCAGGCACCACCGTCCTTCGACATCGTTGCCGCGGACTCCCGCCGCCCCGGCGACCGCGACTTGCGCGACGAAGATCGGCTCGCCTTCCTCACGGCACTCCTGTCCGCAAGGCACTCGTTTCTCGTGACATACACGGGCAGGGAACTGCGCGAAGACTCCGACATTCCACCGTCCGTGGTGGTGAGCGAGTTGGTGGACTACCTCGAGCGTCGCTTCTCGGACGACAAGGTGGTCCTTGACCATCCGCTACAACCATTCAACCGCAAATACTTCGAGATTGCGGACGACCCGACTCCTGCCAGCCATTCGAGCGAGACGCTCTTCAGCTACTTCGATCCCATGGCACTCGCCGCCGCCGCTGTTCGGGATCCGGCCGCGTCAACGGTGGCCGAGCAGCGCCTGCACGGCGCCCTGACGCCGCCAGAGCGCATCGAGAACGAGCTGGAACTCGCCCAGTTGATCCGCTTTGCGGCACACCCCGCCAAGCACTTCGCGCAAACGAGGCTGGGGCTGCGTCTTGAGATCGAGGACGAGGACCCGGCCACCGACGAAGAACCCCTCGAACTTGGCTACTTGGAGCAGTGGCAGCTCAAGGACGGCCTATTCGACATGCGCCGCGGCGAACTCGACGAGGCGGCTGCCGAGTGGCTGGTGCGAGCGCGCGGCCTCCTGCCACCCGGCAATCTCGGCGCCACCGAGCACCGTCGGGGCGCCGTGCAGGTAGCGACGCTGCGGCAGGCGCTCGTTCCCTATGCAGGAAATCAGGATGCTCCGCCAACGATTGTGGACATCGACGTGCAAGGCATCCGGGTTACCGGCGAGGTGGCAGGATTCCTTTCCTCGCCCCCGAGCCTCCTCTGGTGGCGGATCGGGCGCATCCGCGAGAAGGACCGCATCGAAGTCTGGCTGCGCCTCCTGGCCCTCACATGCGCCACCGGCATGCGCATCACTGCGCATGTTGTGGGCGTGACCAACGCGGCGCAGGAGGAGACATTCGCAGGGCCCGAACCGGGCGACGCGGCAAGGATGCTCGGTCATTGGATCGACGCTTGGCGCGATGGCACTTCGGCACCCTTGCCACTGTTCCCGAAGACCTCCTGGACGTGGGCCGAGACACAGGACGAAAACAAGACCTGGAGTGCCTGGGCTGGCGGCAACTGGCCCGAAAGCCAGGACGAGTACCTGCGCCTGCTTTGCCCGCTGGGGCCAGAGGCCAACGGCTTTCAGAATCTCGCCGACACGTTGCTTGGCCCGCTGTCTCAGAGTCGGGCGTGAGGAAGAGTCGGACGTGAGCGACGTCAGCGACGACCCGTTCAATGTCCCCTTGGCTGGGCATTTGCTCATCCAGGCGAGTGCTGGCACCGGCAAGACCTATGCCCTCACTACGCTGGTCGCCCGGCTTCTCGCGGAGACAGAGCACACCATCGACCAACTCTTGGTCGTCACCTTCACCAATGCCGCCACCGGCGAACTACGAGACCGGCTCCGGCGCACGTTGGTGGCGACTTTGGCTTGCTTGCGTGCCGATGGTGTCGAAAGCCGAACGGCAAGTCAGGCCGGATCGCTGGTTGCCCACTGGCGCGCCATCGACATCGACAACGCCACGGCCGGCACGCGGATTGCACGCGCCCTGCAGGATTTCGACCGCGCCAATGTCGCCACAATCCATTCGTTCTGCCAACGCGCCCTCACGGAGTTCGCGTTCGATGGTGCTTTGCCCTTTGGCTTCGAGCTCGGCGGCGTGGAAACGCTGGAAGTGCAGGCCGCGGTACGCGACTTCTGGCGCATCCACATGGCGGACGCCCAAGCGCCACTCCTGGAAATCGCCAGAGAGCGAGAGTTCCGACCGGCGGAACTCGCGATGTGGACCGGACGCCAGCTCTCCAACCCGGAGTCGGAGGTTCGCGGAGCGCCGGATCTTGGCGCGGACTTCGAGGCCCGCTTCCGCACCGCGTTCGAGCGCTGGCAGGAAGCAACCGCCGCCACAAGAGAAGCCTGGCAAGCGCACGGCAGACGCTACCTTGCGGCACTCGGCAACCTGGATTTCCGCAAGGGCAGCGTGGCCAAGATTCACAACGCAACGCAAGAGGCCCGTGCTGTCCTCGAGGGGAATGTCGGCGAGGCCCTGCAGCTTGCAACGGCCATGTACCTGGCGCCGTCGAATCTCACCGGATTGCTCCTGAAAAAACCGCCACAGCAGTTTCCGGAAGGCTCGCTTGCCGAATGCTTCGAGCGGCTGGCTGCCGCGGCGCGCGACGTTGACGAGCTCAGCACGGCGTGGCTGCGTGTGCAGCGGCGGCGGGTGCTCGAAGACGCCCGGGAACGCCTCTCCCGCCGGGCTTGGGAAGACCGCCGTCTGAGCTTTAACGACCTCCTTTCGGAACTGCATCGAGCCCTGATGGCCGATGGCGGCGAGCTGCTCGCAGAACGCATCCGCAAGCGCTATCCGCGCGCCCTGATCGACGAGTTTCAGGACACGGACCGGTTGCAAGCGCACATTTTCGAGCGCATTTATCCCACCGGCGCCGACGACACCGGCCTCATGGTGGTGGGCGACCCGAAGCAGTCCATCTACCGCTTTCGCGGCGCCGACGTGTTCGCATACATCAAGGCGTCAGCCCGCATCAAGCGCTCCTTGCCGCTAACGCACAACTACCGCTCGACGCCCGGCCTCGTGCGCGGCGTCAATGCCTTGTTCAGCCGCGAGAATCCGTTCCTGCTCCCGGAGATCAAGCACGACCCGGTGCAGGCCGCGAAGGACGAAACGCATGAGTTGGAGCTTGCCCAGACCCTGGACGCCGCCCCGCTGCAGATTCGCCTGCTGCCGCCGTTCGGAGACACCAAGCCACGCAAGGACGAGGTGGCGGACTTGGCCGCTATGTACGCCGCGAACGAAATCGCCCAACTCCTCGACGGCGATGCAGCCTTGCACGGTCGTCCACTCATCGGCGCCGACATTGCGGTGCTCGTGCGTACCACCATCCAAGGCCAGAAGATGGCGCATGCGCTGCGCAGCGTCGGCGTGCAATGCGTGGAGATGGACGACACCAGCGTCTTCGCCACCCCCGAAGCGATAGATCTGCGCCGCTTGCTCGCAGCGTTGGCAGACGAGTCGTCGTTCTCGGCTTCAGCCCGTTTGCGCGGTGCACTCGCCTCGGATCTGTTCGCGTTCGGCCTTACGGACGTGGTAGCGCTGCAAGACGACGACCAACGCTGGACCCTATGGCACGAACGGGCCGCATCTTGGCGACGCATGTGGACGCGAAGCGGAATCGCCACCCTCGTTCGTCATCTGTTGTTCGACCCACAGATCGACTGCGCCCGGCATTTGCTGGCGGCGGACGGTGGCTTGCGACGGCTCACCAATGTGCTACATCTGGCGGACCTGTTGCGCGAGGCGGAGTCACGGGAACGCTTGGCGCCGACGGGTCTGGTGGAATGGTTTGGGCGACAGGATCCGGAGCAACGCGGCGACGAGGCGACCCAACTCCGGCTCGAGAGCGACGACGACCTGGTTCGCATCATCACCATGCATCGCAGCAAGGGGCTGGAGTTCCCCATCGTCTTCCTGCCCTTCGCGTGGCATCGCCGGCAACCGCAAACGCGAGCTGAGGTGCCTTCGGCGGAATACCACGACCGCGAGACTGACGACTACCCGACGATTCTTGATCTCGATCCGTCGGACGATGCGAAGCTGCGAGAGGCAGTTGAGGATCAGGCCGACGAACTGCGCCTCTTCTACGTTGCGGCGACGCGGGCGCAGCATCGCTGCGTCGTCACTTGGACACGCGTGCTCCATGCCGACTACGCACCGCCAGCTTGGCTGATCCACGGTGGCGACGGTAGCGATGACAGCCCGTCCGTGGCATACAAGAGCTCGGCTCGCCACGTGCGGGCCCTGAAGGACGACGCCTGGCTAGGCGAACTCGCGACATGGGCAGCTGAGCACGACGACATCGCGGTGCATGAGGTATCGCGACGGTCGCGGGGCCCGGGGAACCAAAGCGGCGCCGGACCGACGTTGCGCGCTCGTCAACTCGGTCGGGAACTGGCGCGGATTCGCCAGATGACCAGCTATTCGGCGCTTGCGGCACAGGCCGGGGCGGCTGTATCGGCTACCGACCATGACGATGTGGAGGCGGCGGACCACGATCGGTCCGAGGAATCGGCAGGTGACGGCGACGAGGCTGGCGAGTCACCGGTGAGCCGCAGACTCGACCTTGGCGTGGTCGATTCCGCAACGACGCCGGACGACGCCGAGGATGCGTTCGCGTTTCCCCGCGGGCCCCGGGCCGGCGATTGCCTGCACGGCATTCTGGAAATGCGACTTGATCCGGAGCGCGACCCCGACGAGGAAGTCCGCCGAGCACTGCGGCGTTGGCGAATCGGCGACGAGTGGGCGTCCGTGGCAACGAGGATCGTCGAGAACGCTTGGCAGGCGCCCTTGGGCGAATCCGATGGCCACGACTTCCGTCTGGGCGACCTTGAGCGGCCGATCCCGGAGATGGAGTTCCGCCTGCCGGCGAAGGAGCTGGACCGCCGCCGTCTCGGCGAATGCCTTGAGGCGCACGGCTATCCGCACCCGTTCACGGACCAAACACTTCCGAAAGTGGAGGGATTCCTGCAAGGCTTCATCGATCTCGTCGCCTGCCACGAGGGCCGCTGGTACGTCATCGATTACAAGTCGAACTGGCTTGGCAACGAGCTCGCCGACTATTCGTCGGAAGCGCTAGATGCGGCCATGCATCACCACGGCTACCACCTGCAATACCTCCTGTATCTGGCCGCCCTGCACCGAATGCTGCGACTGCGCCTGCCGGACTACGACTACGACCACCACATGGGCGGCGCGCTGTACCTCTTCCTACGCGCCATGCGCCCTCGATTGCCTGGCCGCGGCGTTTTCCACGACCTGCCAAGCCGAGAGTGCATCGAGGCCATCGACGCCTGCCTTGCCGGGGGCCAGACTTCGTGACCCCATCGGCCGTAGATCGGTTGCGCGATGCCGGATATCTGGCCGACATCGATCGTCACTTCGCGCTCCTCATGGAGGAGCTTGGGGCATCGCCCGCCGTGGCACTGACGGCGGCGGTGGCGAGTGCTCGGCATCGTGCCGGACACGCCTGTTTGCCGCTTGGCGGCTGTGCCGGACAGCCAGTCGTGCGCATTGCGGACTGGCTTGCCGGTGCCAATACATCACCGGATGAAGAGGCGAGCAGCAACGTCGCCGACGTGCGGCTGCCGCAACTTGCCGAACTGCGCTCGGAGTTGAACGCCAGCGGCGTGGTGGAAACGACGATTGCGCCAATCGAGGCCAACGGCGGCGAACGCTGCCCATTGGTTTTGGACGGCGACCGGCTCTATCTGCACCGGGTGTTCGAGGCAGAACGGCGAGTGGCCGAGCGCCTGAAGTCTTCCGCCGGCGATGCCTCCGCTGAGCCAGCCACGCTCCAGGGCACCGTTGCCCGGTTGTTCCCGGATGCGGGGGCTGAGTTTCTGAGCGCAGCAAGGGCGGCGACTACCGGCAGAGTCTGCATCGTCACCGGCGGGCCCGGCACCGGCAAGACCACGATGGCAGCCCGGCTGATCGCCCTGCTGGTCCAACTCGACCTTGCCAACCCACGGCGCATAGGCCTCGCAACGCCCACAGGCAAGGCTGCGGCCCGCTTGCAGGAGTCCGTGGCGTCGCAGATCGCGGACTTGGCGGCCCGAGTTCCGGCGCTCGCAGAGTTCGCGCCGGCGGCAAGCACCGCACATTCGCTGCTCGGCCGGGGCCGCCTTGCACGTCTCGACACGCTCATCGTCGACGAATGCTCGATGCTGGACCTCAAGCTGATGGCGCGGCTCCTGGCGGAACTTCCCGAAGCGGCTCGCCTGATCTTGCTCGGCGATGCCGCGCAGCTTTCGTCGGTGGCACCCGGCTCCGTCTTCAGCGACCTTTGCGGTGCCGGCGAGTTGGAGACATCCGCACTCGGCAACTCGCTCGTTCGGTTGACCACAAGCCATCGCTTCGCCCAAGACGGCGGCATCGGCCGCTTGGCCGCCGCGGTGGTGAACGGAAACAGCCAGGCCGCAATCGCGAGTCTCGAAGACCCAACGGACTGCGCGGTTACGCAAGTTCCGTTGCCGGAAGACGCGTTCGTGGAGTTCGCGCGTGCCTACGCGCTCGAAGACTGCGTGCCCGTGATCGAGGCCATTCGTCGCGGTGAAGAGGCGTCATTCCCGTCGCGTCGCGTGCTCTGCGCCCACCGCACCGGCGCCTTTGGCGTGCGTCGCTTCAACGCCGTCGTCGAGCGCTGCCTGCGCGAACGCAACCTGATTCGAGCTGGCGACGAGTTCTACATCGGCCGCCCCATCATCGTCACCCGCAACGACCGCGCCACTGGCCTCTCCAATGGCGACACCGGCATCGTCGTCCCCGGTACCGACGGCCTGCGCCAAGTCTGGTTCCCCGACCTCACGCCACCGGGCGCAGCGGAGCGCTTCCTCGTCGCTCCCGCTCGCCTGCCCGAACACGAGAGCTTCTTCGCCCTCACCGTCCACCGCGCCCAAGGCTCCGAATACGACGAAGTCGCCTTCATTCCCGGCGCTGCCGAATCTCGCGTCAACACCCGCGAACTCCTCTACACCGCCCTGACCCGCGCCCGCCAAAAGGTCACTATCCATGGTGATCCAGAGACCATTCGCGCAGCAGTTGCCCGCAAAACCGAACGGGCTTCGGGACTGCTGGACCGTCTAGCCGCCCTTCGGCCCTGAAGAGACCTGCCTTCGCAGAAGATCGGATGCGGTCCCGACAAGGACACCGAGTTCAGCCGATCGAGAGGATGACCGCCGTCGCGATGGCAAGCCCGCCGAGGCCGATGCCCACGACCCGCATCTGGGACCCGGCAATAGCCTTTTGAATAGTAGCCTCGATGTTTGCGAAGCCGGTTTGCATTTGCTGTTCGAGCTTCTCAATAGCCGCAACGAACTGTGCCTTGGTGACGTGGTCAGCGTCCGCCTCCGCGAGGATGTCGACAATCTCGCGAGCTTGATCAGGCGGCATGCCGACACGCCAGACGGGCCACTGCGGCCGCGGTGTCGATGTTGAAAGTCGGCATGGAACCGTTCCCTGTGGCGTCAATCGAGCTACCGTCTTGAAGCAGCGTCACCCTACTGCGTGTGCTAGGTTTCTGCGTACCCGAGTGTGCCGCACGAGAGCCGCTGCCCCATGAGCAAGCCCAACATCCTTCTCGTTTTCACCGATGACCAACGCTTCGACACGATTCGCTCGCTCGGGACGAACGCGACCTCCTCGGCGATTTCGACACCGAGTCTGGATCGGCTGGTGGCGCGGGGGACGACGTTCACACACGCACACATCCCCTGCGGCACCCACGGCGCCATCTGCATGCCGAGTCGCGCCATGCTGCACACCGGAAGAACGCTGTTCCACCTCAAGGACTCCGGCGAGACGATTCCCGACGAACACACCATGCTCGGGGAAGTGCTGCGGGGGCAGAGCTACCGCACCTGGGGTTGCGGCAAGTGGCACAACGGACGCGAGTCGTTCAATCGCTCGTTCGACGACGGCGCGGAAATCTACTTCGGCGGCATGGCGGATCATTGGAACGTGCCGGCATACAACTACGATCCGAGCGGGCGCTACGACACCCGGCTGCCCTACATCGCCGATCCGCCGGCGTTCGGCAACAACGAGGTTTCCTGGCGCGACTGCGACCACATCCACGCCGGGCAGCATTCGAGCGAGATCCTCTGCGGCGCGGCGGCGAATTTCGTCCGTCGCCAGAACGGCGAGACGCCCTTCTTCGCCTACGTCGCGCTGCTCGCGCCCCACGACCCGCGCACGATGCCGGAGGAGTTCCGGCAGATGTACGACGCCGAAGGCGTTGCGTTGCCACCGAACTTCCTTGGCGGCCATCCTTTCGACAACGGCGCGCTCAGGATTCGCGACGAAATGCTGGCCCGCTTCCCGCGCACGCCGGAGGAGGTTGGCCGGCACATTGCCGAGTACTACGCCATGATCTCCCACCTCGATCACGAACTCGGGCGGCTGCTAGACGCGCTCGATGAATCCGGACAAGCCGACAACACCATCATCGTCCTCGCCGGAGACAACGGCCTCGCCGTGGGGCAGCACGGGCTCATGGGCAAGCAGAACTGCTACGAGCACAGCGTCCGGGTGCCGCTGATCCTCGCCGGGCCCGGCATTCCGGAGGGAGAACAGCGGGATGCGTATGTGTATCTGTTCGACGTGTTTCCCACTCTCTGCGAAATGATCGGCGCGCCCCGGCCGGCCAGTGTCGAAGGCACAAGCCTCGTGAACGCTCTGGGCGACGCCGACGAGCGCATGAGAGAGACGCTCTACTTCGCCTACGTCGCCTCCCAGCGAGCGGTAAAGAATCGCACGCACAAGCTGATCGAGTACGCGCCGAGCCAGGGCGGCAGGCGGACGCAGTTGTTCGACATCGAGCGCGATCCTTGGGAAATCAGCAACCTAGCGGGTGAACCGGGATGCAGGGACATCCTTGCCGGCCTGCGGCAGGAAATGTATCGCTACCGCGATGTCTGGGAAGCCGGACACACCGAGCGGAGCGCCCGTTTCTGGGAACGCTACTCCGACTGAGGCGCTGATGTGGCTGCCGCATGTTGTGCGCCTTGCATGCCGCCCCGCGAAGGCGCCGGTGGGCATTCGAGTCATGTCGCTACGGAAACTCAAGACCGCACGAACATGGCGCGCATCGCGGCCGGCTCCTTCGAGGTCGGCTCCGAAGACGACGATGCAATCGCCGAGGATGGTGAGGGACCGGTGCGAGCGGTGGAGCTCGATGCGTTCCTGATCAGCCCCACTGCCGTCTCCAATGCCGAGTTCGCGCGTTTTGTGGCGGACACCGGCCATCGCACCGACGCCGAGCGGTTCGGCTGGTCGTTCGTCTTCCAGGGTCTGCTGCCGAGGCGGGGAGGTCGCAAGGCGCGGCGCCAAGGCACCAGCGTGCTCGCCCGCCACATCCCCGCCGCACCTTGGTGGATCGCAGTTGACGGCGCGCATTGGCGTCAACCAGAAGGCCAGGGCTCGGACATCGAAAGCCGTTCCGACCACCCCGTCATACACGTCTCCTGGCAGGACGCGGCGGCCTATTGCCATTGGGCGGACAGGCGCCTGCCCACCGAAGCCGAATGGGAAGCCGCCGCTCGCGGCGGGCTGCTCGGCAAGCGTTTCCCTTGGGGCAACCAGCTCCGTCCGAACGGCGCGCATCGCTGCAACGTCTGGCAGGGGCGGTTCCCGGACCACAACACCGGTGCCGATGGGCACATTGGCACCGCCCCAGTGCAGTCCTTCGCAGCCAACGGCTACGGTCTGTACAACGTGGTGGGAAACGTCTGGGAATGGTGTGCCGACTGGTTTGGCCTTCCCACGGCTTCACACGGCCCCCTGAACAACCCCGCCGGCCCCGCCCGGGGCCGCACGAAGGTGCTCAAGGGCGGCTCCTATCTCTGCCACGCCAGCTACTGCAACCGCTACCGCATCGCCGCCCGCTACGCCGCGACGCCCCACTCCACCTCCGGCCACGCCGGCTTCCGCTGCGCAGCCGACGCCTGAAGCCGCGGGCGAGCAGCCTGTTGGACTTTGCCGCGCCAGCAGTTCGCGCCAGCGAACTGCCGACGCGCCCGTCAGGGCGCGCGTGCAGCGGCTTCCACCTCCCGCTTTGCGTGATACGATCATCAGGACTGTATCGCTCGATCCGAACATAGGACAAGGATTGCGAGTCGTGACGGATGCCATAGATCCTTTCGAGATTCAGGTTCCCGACTCCGCCCTCTTGGACCTCAACGAGCGGCTTGCACGCACGCGATGGCCCGAGGCCGAGACGGTAGCCGATTGGAGTCAGGGTATCCCGCTCGCCTATGTGCAGGAGCTTTGCGCCTACTGGCGAAAGAGTTACGACTGGCGGGTGGTGGAAGCGCGCATCAACGCCTTGCCGCAGTTCGTCACCACCATCGACGGCGTGGACATCCATTTCCTGCACGTTCGCTCGCCCGAGGACGACGCCAAGCCCCTGGTGCTCACGCACGGGTGGCCCGGCTCCATCGTCGAGTTCCTGAAGGTCATCGGCCCCCTGTCCAACCCTGTCGCCCACGGCGGCGACGCGGCGGATGCGTTCCACCTCGTCATCCCCACCATTCCCGGCTACGGCTTCTCCGGCAAGCCGACCAAGACCGGCTGGGGCGTACAGCGAGTCGCCCATGCGTGGGCCGAACTCATGGCGCGCCTCGGTTACACAAGCTACTTTGCCCAAGGCGGCGACTGGGGCGCCGGCATCACCGTCGCCATCGGCTTACAGGACACCGAACACTGCGCTGGAATCCACACCAACATGCCGACTGTGGGCCCAGACCGCGACACCCTCGACGACCTTACGGAGCAAGAGCAGGACGCCATCAAGGCACAGCAGTTCTATCAAGACTGGGATTCGGGCTATTCCAAGCAGCAGAGCACGCGCCCGCAGACGCTTGGCTATGGTCTCACCGACTCGCCCGCCGGGCAGGCGGCGTGGATCGTCGAGAAGTTCTATCAGTGGACCGACTGCCAAGGCCACCCGGAGAACGTGCTGAGCAGGGATGAACTGCTCGACAACGTGATGATGTACTGGATCAACGCCTGCGGGGCATCGTCGGCGCGGCTGTATTGGGAGAGCTTCGGGCGTGGCGGCGGTGGTGGCGACATCACCGTGCCGTCGGGGGTCAGCATGTTCCCGAAGGAGATCTTTCGAGCCTCGAAGCGCTGGGTCGAGCGGCGCTTCAAGGACTTGCGGCACTACAACACGCTCGACAGGGGAGGACATTTCGCGGCGTTCGAACAGCCGGAGCTATTTGTCGGCGAATTGCGCGCCTCGTTCCGCACCATGCGGTAAACAGCGATGCAAGGGAGTCCCCAATGTCGGAGCAATTCTCGGAACAGTTCTCGGAACATCCTCCTCGAAACGAGGACCATGCACCTCGAACCGAACTTCAGGCGCGCCTAGAGCGCATCCGCATCCGTGGATTCCGCTCGCTGGCCGACGTGGAACTGGGCGAGCTCGATGATCTGACCGTGGTGGTCGGTCCAAGCGGTGCCGGCAAATCCAATTTCGTTCGCTTCTTCGACATGCTGAGCTGGATGCTGCGCTCGCGCCGACTGGGCGAGTTCGTGGCGCGCTACGGCGGCGCCGACGATCAGCTCTTCGGCGGAGCGGACGAGACGATGCGGCTGGAGGCGGATCTGAGCCTGCGTACGCAAGTCGGCCGCAATGACTACCGCTTCGCCCTCTCGCACGCCCATCCCGACCGCTTCGTCTTCATCGAGGAGGCGTTCCGCTTCAGCCGCGACGGGCTGCCCACGGAGGCGAACTGGCGGCATCTCGGCGCCGGCCATCACGAAGCGCAGATCGTCGATGCGGGGCACCCAAGCGCCGAACCGAGCGCCAACCGCACCACCGCGGCGACGATCGTCCGGCTGCTCCGGAGCTGCGCCACCTATCAGTTCCAGGACACGTCCGACGAATCCAACTTCAAGCGCCGCTGGGACGCCGACGACAACCTGCGCCTCAGGCGGCATGGCGGCAATCTGGCGGCTCTGCTTTGGCGGCTGGAGGAGGAAGACCCCGAGGTATTCGAGGAAATCTGCGTCCAGATTCGCCGGGCGCTGCCGGGCTTCGGCAAGTTCGAGGTGGACGAAAACTACGGTAAGGTGACGCTGGCCTGGCGGGCCAACTGGAGCGAGCGTCGGTTCACCACCAACCTCACATCGGATGGTTCTATTCGCCTCTTCGCCTTGCTGACATTGCTGAACCTGCCGTCTGACCTAATGCCGAACGTGGTGCTCGTCGACGAGCCGGAACTGGGCCTGCATCCCGCGGCCATCGAGGTTGTGGCGGACTCGGTGCAGGCGCTGGCGGGACGCAAGCAGGTGCTCATCGTCACGCAGTCACCGCGCCTGGTTGATGCGCTGGACGTAGACGAGGTGGTGACCTTCGACTTCCTGGAAGGCCGCACGCAGGCACGCCGTCGCGACCGCGGCGAGTTGCAGGCGTGGTTGGAGGAGGATTTCTCCAACCCGATGTAGGCTCGAATGCGCCGGTCCCATTGAAGATTGGGACTCGAAGCCGAGCCAACACCAACGTGCGGGCCAAGAGCCTTGCGTCGCAGAAGGGGCACGAAGTGGCGTTCTGCGACGCAAAGCTCTTGGCTAGGTGGGGGCTGGGGCCAGACCCCGAGCGCTAGCGATGGGTCTGGCGGCGCGGAAGGCGCGGTCCCACACGCCATTCGGAGTTCCCACCCCGCCGGGGACGCCGAGTCGCGGACGCGGAAGGAACTGACGCCGGCCACGCACCGCGACGGCGACCTTGGGGCGAGTACTTGGGGGGAGGGCATCTTGCCCTCCCACGCGCCGCAAGGCGCGGTCCGTGCGTGCCTGTTGCGTCCACCTTGAGCCGCGCGCCTGTCGGCGCGTGCGAGGGCGGGACGCCCTCGCCCCCAGGGCCCTCTTCGAGTCGAATTCGCCACGTATCAATGGGTTACGCGATTTGTTCCATACGAGCGAGGGCCCCTCACGCTCCTCGCGCCGAAGGCGAAGCAACCAAGGGTCAGAAGCGGTGACCAGCCTCCACCCCGCGAGACGGGCCTGTCGGGCGGCGAGGAGGGCCGCCCTGTCGCCGCTATCCGCCGCCCGGGTGGCAACTCCAACAGCGGGGCTGGGGCCAGGCCCCGAGCGTAGCGAGGGGTTTCGGCAGCTCCTAGCCGCCGAGGCGGTAGCGAAGCTTCACCACGAAAATGTCGGCGATGGGTTGCTCGAGCGCGTCGAGGAGATGATCCAATTGGCCGTCGGCGAGTTCTGCGTCCGAGCCGCTGAAATAGCGGTTGCCGCCTCGCGTATAGACAAAGAACAGGTCCGAGAGGGGCGCGATCTGCCAGCGATAGCGCAGTTGTGCCGTGAGTTGGCTGACGGCGAAGTCGTCCGAGTCGTCGCCTTGGGGCCGGGGCACTAGGCTGCCGTCTTCGGCGATCCGCCAGAACTCCTGCTCCGTGGCATCGATGCCGGCCCACTGCATCGTCAGGCGCAATTGCTGGTGGGCGGATAGGAACAGGTCCATCGCGAGCTTCGGCTGCCAGTTGTTCGCCTCGAAGGTGGTCAGGTCGCGCTCTTCCTGATAGCGCAGCCAGCCATCGTGGCCGAAATAGTTGAGGTCGAAGTCGAGCGAGAAGCGGTCCAGCGGCTTGTAGGTGAAGCCCGCCGCAGCCATCGCGGTGATGCCGCCTAGCTCCTCTTCCATCCCGCCGCCCATCACGCTCCAACTGAAGGTCTTGCTCGTGTCGGTGCCGAAGCTGACATCGAGCCAGCTCCGCGCATCTACCTTGTAGGCGCCCTTGCCTCTGGTTTCGAGGTCGTCCCAGCGTTCCGGGAAGTGGAAAAAGGAGGTGCGGACTTCGCTCAGGTTGTTGAACGTCAGCGAATTGAAGGCGAACAGACCGCTGCGAATGGGCTGCCCGTCCTCGTTCTCGTAGTAGCCGACGTTGACGTTCGAGGCCATGCGGCGGAGGCCAAGGATGTTCGGCTGGATGTACGACAGCGAGTAGCGCCCGCCCATCATGTTGTTGCGGCGGAGGAAGCCGAGGTCGTTGATGTTGAGCTCGTCGTCGAAGTAGTCGAGTGCGATGTTGTGCATCAGCCCCTGGCGCTGGGTGAAGTAGATGTCCGCCCAGCCGCCGTAGCCGGTGGAACTGGTGAGTCCGCCGTGATCGTTGTCGCGGCAATGCCACCATTGGCGCCCGGCGCGGAGGGCATCCGGATCACAGTCCACATCGCTGGCAAGCAGTTGCACATCTGCCCGCAGTCTGCCGCTGAACGCCAGGTGGTGGGTGTCCACGGAATGAACCTTGGCGGTTTGCAGCGGGTGATCGAGCAGGGTCCCCATGTAGCCCACTGCCTGCCGTCCCGCACCCGTGGTCTCGTAGAGCACTCTGGCAACGCCGAAATCGCGGCCAATGCCATCGAGCATCATCTCGGCATCGGCGTCGTCCGCATCGTCCCATTCCCCGCGCAGCAATGGGTCGTCCTCGAACGCAGTCAGCACCCCGTAGCGCAGCCCGCCGGTCTGGCCGACGATCTTCGCGGCGCCAAGAAGTTCCGTCGGCTGCGCTGCCGAGCCGCCGCCGACGTTGACGTTGTCCGGCACATCGACCACGGGGGCGGCACCGATTCGGCGCGTGTTCAGCACCGTCGAGGGCGAGCCGCCGAATGAGTTCTGGTTGCGTCGGGAACCGCCGCCGGAGGCGCCGCTAGTGCTGTTCGAACTGCTTCGTCGGCTGCTCGACGAACGCCCGGAGGTAACGAAGATCTCATTGCCCTCCAGGAAGAAAAGACGTTTCTCCGGGAAAAACGTCTCGCGTGCCGTAAGGTTGATGATGACATCGTCGGACTCCACCGCGCCGAAATCAGGATAGGCCGCGGCGGTTATCTGGAAGTTGGAGGAAGGACGCCAGAAGACATCCGCCCCGGCACGGTATCGACTCTGGCCATTGACCGTGTCGTGCGAGGCCGTCAGATACGGGAACACCGCCATCTGCTGGCGCGGCGCCACTTCGGGCAAGAGCATCGGCTGCAGGGCCGACATGAAGCGGGCGCCGGTGAAGGGCAGCCCCGGCCAGCCCCAGCGCTCGTCGATGTAGGCGACTTTGCGGTTGGTGAAGATGCCCATGGTGCGGTCGCCCTCCACCTGCGGCATGGTCATCATCGACCATGGCAAGAACAGCTCCGCCGACCAACCGTCGTCAAGCGCCTGCGTGGCGCTGTCCCACGGCCCGTCCCACTCGCGGGAGAAATCGCGTTCCGGCGCCACCTTGCCGTCCATCACGGAACCGCCCAGATTGACGCTGAACCAATAGCCGTAGAGACCCTGGCCCGAGGTGTCGATGGTGATGCCCCAGCCGTCGCGGTTGATGAAATCGTCGCGGGACGAGAGTCGGGCGATGAGCGTCTCGGGCGGTTGCTCGTTCCACACGCCGACATAGAGCCCCTGCTCGGTGTAGATGTATCGCGCAACGCTGCGAAAGCGCGCCGGCTGCAAGGTGTCCGGCTCCACGATCACCATGTTGTCGTAGCCTGGAACTTCGTTCCACACCGGCTCGCTCAAGTGGCCGTCGATAAGGATGTCCACGCTGTCGTAGCGAGGCACGACGATGGGGTCGCCCACGTCGAGCCGCATTTGTCCGGCCCCGCTTGCGGCTGCCACGGCCGGGGGCTCCACGTCTAGCGGAGCCACGTCCTCCGCCGCTACCTGCGCCTCGGCGTCCGGGTCTACTGGTCCCGGCCGCTCAACCGTCGCCGGCTCGGTTTGTGCCACAGCGGTGGGCGCCGGTTCGGGATCAATGGGTGGCGTCGCACGAGGAGGCGCCACCCCCGGCCAGTACCACGCATCCGAGAACCCGGCGGCGCGGGCACGCGCAAGCATGCTTCGGGCTTGCGTCTCGGTGCCCTCCTCGCCAGCAACGACCCGATAGTGCCGCTCGCCATTGACATCCACGGCCACGACGCGCACCGCCACCTCAAGCCCGGCAGCGACCCGATCGCGCTGGGCGTCCGCCATGCCTCGATTGACGAAGCTGCCGAACACCACCCCTGCCGCTGCAGCGTTCAGCGCCACCAGCGTCAGGGCAAGTGCAATCGAGGGCGGCAACAGCCGTCGCATGGCATTCTCCTGTGAGGAGCGCGGATTATATGCCCCGGTCGTGGGCTCGCAGTTCCGCGAGGCGTGCGGCGAGCCGCGCCTCGACGCCACGATCTTCGGGACGGTAGAACTGCACGTCGGGCATCTCGTCCGGTAGGTAGCGCTCGCCGGCAGCATAGCCGTCGTCTTCATCGTGAGCGTAGCGATAGCCCTTGCCATGGCCCAACGACTCCATCAGCCGAGTCGGCGCGTTGCGGAAGCGCAGCGGCACCTCCCACGACGGGTTCGCCTGCACGAACGCCATCGCCTCGCCGAACGCCTTTAGCGCCGCATTGCTCTTCGGCGTCGCCGCGAGGTAGATCGTCGCCTCCGCAAGGGCGAGCTCCCCTTCCGGCGAACCGATCCGCCGATACGCTTCCCAGGCGTCCATGGCGACCTGCAGGGCTCGGGGGTCAGCGAGGCCAATGTCTTCGCTTGCCATGCGGGTGAGGCGGCGGGCGATGTAGGCCGGATCGCAGCCGCCGTCCAGCATTCGCGCCAGCCAGTACAGTGCCGCATCCGGCGAACTGCCGCGCACCGCCTTGTGCAGGGCGGAAATCTGATCGTAGAAGGCATCGCCGCCCTTGTCGAAGCGGCGGTGCGATTCCCCGCTTGCCTCCAGCACATGCTCGGCGGTGATGGTGCCATCGGCAAGCTGGGCCGCCACTTCGAGCGTGTTCAGCACCCTGCGAGCGTCGCCGTCGGCGAGGGCGACGAGTTCGGTGAGGGCGTCGTCGGCGATGTCGATGCCTTCGAACTCGCGTTCGAGCGCCCGCTGAACGAGCTCGGCCAGGTCTTCGGCGGCGAGAGAGCGCAAGACATACACCCGGGACCGGGACAGGAGCGCCGCGTTGACCTCGAACGACGGGTTTTCCGTGGTGGCACCGATGAACGTGATGGTGCCGCGCTCCACATGCGGCAGGAAGGCATCCTGCTGTGCCTTGTTGAAGCGGTGCACTTCGTCGATGAAGAGCGCCGTCACCTCGGCGTGTGCCTCGGCGTCGGCAATGGCAGCGCGCACGTCCTTTAGGCCGGACAGCACCGCAGAAAGGCTCTCGAAGCGCGCCCCTGCCGCCTCTGCCAAGAGCCGCGCCAGCGTGGTCTTGCCGACTCCGGGCGGCCCCCACAGGATCATCGAATGCACGCTGCCGGCCACGGCCAGCCGCCGGAGCGGGCGTTCGGCGCCCAGAAGATGCGTCTGGCCGACGAACTCGTCCAAGTGGAGCGGACGCATTCGATGCGCGAGCGGCCGACCGGCATCGCGCTCGGCTGAGCCTCCATCGCGGAACAGGTTTCTTTGCGCCATCGCTACGGGATTTCCCGGCTCCGGGTGGTGGGTTCTGGCCTGCCCACCTCGCCGATGAGGTCGGTGCCGGGCGGGACATCGAACTCGAAGAGTTCCGGCGTGGGCACAGGTGCGGTGGTGGCGTTGGTGAAGCGGACACGGGTGGTGCGGTTCATGTGGTCCACAATCACCAGCGAGCGCGGCACCATTGCGGCCCCTGCCTCATCGGCGTCGAATGCTAGGTGCAGCGCCTGATAGAGCGACCGCGCGTCTTGCGGTAAGAGCCGGAAGTTGTCGCTGCCCTCCCCCACCACGGCGAAATGCGAGACCAAGGAGCCGGGCGCCTCGAGCAGCAACATGGCCGGCGTGCCTTCCAGTGCCCCAGCCAAGGGCCTCACGGTCACCTGTTCCAGGTCCGGCTCGTGTACCCACAGCGAAGTGCCGTCCGCCAGCACCAGTTGTGGCCAAGGTTCGCGCACTTCCCAGCGCAAGCGACCGGGGCGACTGAGGGTCATGCGTCCGGTGGAGGTTTCGAGCGCCAGGCCATCGGCATCGGTCACCACCTGCTCGAAGTCGGCCGCGAAGGTGGCCAGTGGCGCGAGCAACGCTTCGAGGCGGGCGGCATCGTTCGCCTCGGCGGCGTGCAAGGCACCGGCAAGGCCCAAGGCGAAGGCAACCGAAGCCCGCGCCTTAGGGGAACCTTGCCCCCATTCCCTAGCGGCGCCCACCCCAGCCATCAATCGTCCGCCGGCAAGCTGTAGATGCCGGAAAGCTGTCGAAACGCGCCGCCCAAGTCCATGCCGCGCCCGACCAGGAACTCGTCCGGGGCCTCGAGCGCCACGTAGTCGGCGCTCGCCTTGGCGTTCGCAACGTCCTTGCGCACCATCACGACGGAGATCAGCCGTTCGAGCCCTCGCGCCCCGAGGCGCTCCTGCGCTGCCGCCAAGGTAGCGCCGCCATCAAGCACGTCATCCACAAGCACCACCGTGCGGCCCCTAAGATCGCGCTGCAAATCGTGCTTGAAGCGCACCTCGCCACCACTCGTTCCATCCTCCCCCGGCGTGCTTGGATAGCGCGTCGCGTGCACGTAGTCGAGCTCGAGGGGGAAGTGGAATCGGCGCAGCAAGTCGCTGGTGAAAGGCAAGGCGCCGTTCATCATGCAGACCAGTATGGGATGCGCTTCCCAGAGTTCCAGCGCCAGCGTCACCGCCAGCCGATCGATGGCGGCATCCACTTCGGCCGCCGAGAAGAGGAGCTTCGCGCCCTCTGGCAGGGCCTGCATCATGCGCCCTCGTCGCCAGTCGGTTCCGGCAGTTGTGCGAGGTAGACCGTGCTCGTGGGGAACGCCATCTCGGCGCCATGTCCTTCGACAACTCGGGCAATGCGCAGCAACACATCCTCCTTGATGCCGTGGAACGCGACCCAGTCGGTGGTGCGGGTGAAGGTGTACACCATGATGTTCACCGAAGAGGCGCCGAACTCGAGCAAGTTGACGATGAGGGTGCGGTCCGGGTCGATCTCCTCGTGCTCCTGGAGCATGGTGCGGATGTCGTCGACGACGCGCTTCACCACCGCCATGTCGTCGTAGCGCACGCCGACGATCTCGTTGATCCGTCGGTTGTGCATCCGCGACGGGTTTTCCACCGTCAGCGTGGCGAACACCGAGTTCGGCACGTATAGCGGACGCTGGTCGAAGGTGCGAATTCGTGTCAGGCGCCAGCCGATGTCCTCCACAGTGCCTTCGATCTGGCGATCTGCGGAGCGGATCCAATCGCCTACCGCAAAGGGCCGATCGAGGAAGATCATCAATGCGCCGAAGAAGTTGGCCAAGAGGTCCCGCGCAGCGAAGCCGATGGCGATGCCGCCAATGCCGCCGAACGCCAGCACTCCCGTCACCGAGAAGCCCAGCGACTGCAAGGCCATGAGCAGCACCGTGATGGCCACGGACGCGCGCAGCACCTTGCCAACCGCTGACGCCGTGGCTGCGTCCACTCGCCCCGTGCCGTAGGTTGGGTCCCCCACGTGGCTCTCCAGGAACGAGATGTAGCGGATGGCGAACCAGCCGATGAGAACCATCACTGCCACGTCCCGAATGGGATCGATGTAGGCAAAGAGCGCGTTGTCGGTGCCGCTGCCGGCCACCTCGGCGGCAAATAGAACCCCAAACGTCCAAACGCCCCAGCCGAGCGGGCGGCGCACTGCGTCGAGCACGGCGTCGTCGTGAATCGTGTGGGTGCGGCCCAGGTGCGCCGCCACGCGATCGAGCAAGTGGCGCATGAGGAAACGCGCGAGCAAAGTCGCGAAGACGATCAGGAATACGTAGATGCCCTTGGGGTTCTCGGCGAACGTCCGCGTAGCCCAGTCGAGCGCTCCCTGCACCGTGTCCATCCTCGCCCGACCATGCGGCCCTCAGGTGGCCACGGATATTAAACCCTATCCGCCGGATGCGAACCCGAAGGCCAGCAGTTCGCGCAGCGAACTGCCAACGCGCTCGTAGAGCGCGCCTGCACCGTGTCCATCCTCGCCCGGCCATGCGGCCTTCAGGTGGCGACAAATGTTAAACCCAAGCGAACAACGACGCTTCCGAGTTTCGGCGAGCGGCCCCCCGTCCGTGCCCCTGGAGAAATAGGGTCTGGACAAACGCGCATGGCTGTATAGAATTGCACACCTCGAAGGATGTACATGGCAGGTGGCTGGCATGGCAGATAGGCTGGAGCAGGAAACGCAAGCGTCGACCGCGAGCGGCAACGGACGACGCCGTCGCAAGCGCGGCCTCACGGCACGGCAGACCGAAGTGCTCAACTTCATCAAGCAGCACATCGCAGATACCGGCTATCCACCAACCCGTGCCGGAATCGCCGCCGAACTCGGCTTCCGTTCCCCCAATGCCGCCGAGGAACACCTCAAGGCCCTCGACCGCAAGGGCGCCATCGAGATCATCCGCGGTGCCTCGCGGGGCATTCGCGTCTTGCAGAAGCAGCCGCTGGGCCTGCCCATTGTCGGCCGCGTCGCCGCCGGCAACCCCATCCTCGCCGAGGAGCACATTGAGGACTACTGCGAACTGCCCGCAGCAACCTTCCACCCCGAAGCCAACTTCCTGCTTCAGGTGCGTGGCGACAGCATGATCGACGCCGGCATCCTCGACGGCGACCTCCTCGCCGTGCACAAGACGCCGGACGCAAGAAACGGCGACATTGTGGTGGCGCGCATTGAAGACGAAGTGACGGTCAAGCGTCTGCAAGTCGCGAGCGGCGGCCGGCTCATCCGCCTGCTACCCGCCAACGACGACTACGATCCGATCGAGGTGACCCAAGACTCCGGCACCTTCGCCATCGAGGGCCGGGGCGTCGGCATCATCCGACGGCAGATGTAGGTCGCAAGTTCCTGACGCGACCTATGTGATCGCGCCAGAGGCAAAGACCTCGCTCACTTCCTCCTCCGACAAACCGAGCAGATCGGTGAGTACCTCGAAGCTATGTTCGCCGAGGAGTGGCGCGGGGCCGCGGGGACTGTTGTTGTAGCCGGAGATTCGGTATTGATGGCCGGCGTATGCGACCGTGCCCATTTCGCCGTGCTCGTATGGGCGGTAGAAGGAACGGTGCAGGTATTGCGGGTCCTTGGCGAGGTCGCTGGAGCGCTGCACCTTGCCGGACGGGACGCCTGCGGCTTGCAAGAGCTGAGCGACGTCTTCAGGCGTGCGTTCGGCAGTCCAGGCCGAGAGCGCCGCGTCAATCTCGTCGTGGGCGCTTAGGCGATCGGCGTTCACGGGATGCGCCTCGGCGTTGAGGTCCGGCACGTTGGCACAGAGCGCCCGCCACTGCTCGTCTGATTCCACCGCAATCGCGACCCACTCGTCCTCGCCAGCACACCGATACGCCCCTTGCGGCGCCGTGAAGCGGCTGCGATTGCCGATGCGGGTCACCGAGCGGCCGTTCACTTGGTGATCGAGGATTTCCGGCGCAAGAAAATGCAACGACGCCTCGAGCTGAGCTAGGTCGATGAAGCACCCCTCCCCCGTCCGCCGCTTTCGGTCCAGGGCCGCGGCGATGATGGTGGAGACAAAGCGCGGCGCAATCGTGTCCGTATAGGCAGTCCAAGGCCCGCTCGGCGCCATATCGGGCCAGCCGGTCACCTCGTAGAAGCCGGCGATGGCGGCGGCGTGATAGCCATAGCCGGCCATGGCCCGCGCCGGCCCCGTCTGTCCCATCAGGCAAGTGCTCACCATGATGATCCCCGGATTGAGCTTGCGCACCTCGGCATAGTCGAGGCCCATGCGCTGCATGGCGCCCGGCGCGAAGCTCTCGACCATCACGTCGGCCCAGGCGATCAGTCGCTTCGCCACAGCCAGACCTTCGTCCCGCTTCATGTCGAGCGCAAGACCGAACTTGGACGTGTTGAAGTCGCCGTAAAACTGCGAACGGTTCCAGCCCGGCACGTTGTCCTTGAACGGCGGGCCGCCGCGCAGCACGTCCGGCCGGTTCTCCGACTCCACGCGCACCACGGTGGCACCATGGTCGGCTAGATACTTCGAGGAGATCGGGCCGACCCCAACCCATGCGAAGTCCGCGACCTTAATGTCAGCAAACGGTAAGCGATCGCCTTCGTCGGCCCCTGGAGTTGGTTCCGGTCGCACTCGGGTCGAACGAAGGGATTCACGAATCTCGGCGCCGTCGGCATCGAGCGCTGGCGCTTCCCGTCGCACCGACAGCAAGGCTGCTGCCTCCGGTCCGGAACGAGCCCACAGGCCCGGTGCTTTGTCGCCTGCCAGTTCCCGCCAATAGCCGCGCGACGCGAGGTGTTCAAGGCCCAGGAGTTCCGACATCGTCCCCACCGGCGCCAGCGTGATGCCGTGCTCGATGCCGAAGTCGAACAGTTCCCGCTTCGTGTGGCGAGCGAAGAAGGCACGCAAGAGGGCCACCATCTCGGCCATCGACCAGGGCGCAAGGGCCGTGGGGTCCCGCAGCGACTGATCGAATGCCTCCCAGTCCGCCTCCCGAGCCGAACTGTCGAGGACTCCGTCGGAGATCATCCAGTCAAGCAACCCCCGGATCACCTGAGACATCGGCAAGGCGATGATGTGGCCATCAGCGCACGCATGGACGATTTCCACTCCGACCATGCGCGAGTCGTCGCGCTCGAAGTCGAAGCCCTGTATGGCGTGCGCTCCCATCGCCTGCAGCATCGTCCAAGTCATCACGCACTGGGCGGAGAGGTCCACGAACTGCGCTTCGCCGGTGCGACGCATCCGGGCGTGCGCCACCAAAGCACTAGCCGCCGCTTCCGCGCCAGTGTGCCGCCACACCTGCGGCACGCTGATGCGGAGCGGCGCTCGATCTCGCGGGCCTTGCAGCGACATGGGCCCGCCAAGAGCCGCCACCACGAGGTCGTTGCCGAGGTCGCCTGCCCGCGGACCGTCGTTGCCGAACGGCGAGATGCGCACATGCACGATCAGCGGGTTGATCGCGCGCGCCTCGGCTGGAGTGATGCCAAACGCCTCCAGGGTGCTTGGCGGGGATGACTCGAAGAGGAAGTCGGCGGAGGCGATCAGTTGCTTCAGCACATCGCGGTCCGCCGATGCGCCATCCACGTCGAGCGCGATGGAACGCTTGTTGCGATTGAAGGCGCAGAACGTGAGGCTCGCGAGTTCACCGGATTCGCCGTCTGCCAAGGGTTGCGTTCGGCGCGCCAAGGTTCCGCTGGGCGGCTCCACGCGGATCACGTCGGCGCCGAGGTCGCCGAGCAGCATGGGGCCGAGCTCTCCCCGCTCGTCCGTTAAATCCAGCACCCGATACGGCTCCAGCACTCGCCCTCTCCTCCTTCCTTGCGCGAAACACCTGCCTTGAGAGCGTATGCGAACGCAAGCCGATGTGCCACGAACATGCGTTGGCGCGCCCTTTTCGGGCGCGTTGGCAGTTCGCTACGCGAACTGCTGGCCTTCGTGCTCGCATCCGCTCGCAGCTACGGCTAGCGTCCGGCCGTCCACTGGCTGCGGTTTTCGGGTAACTTCCACAGCCATGGAACGTATGGTCATTCGAGCCGCCACAGCGGTAGCGACGCTCATCGCCGCAATTGGCCTCGGCGACGAGCAGGCGTTGCCGGACGGCGGTGTGTACGACGCTTCCGGCCCCGGCTATCACCACGGCTTCTCGTTCTTTCGCGAACTGCGCTACCCGCCGCAGTACCAGCATTTCGACTACGTGAATCCTGACGCACCCATCGGCGGCGACCTGGTGCTGCCCGTCGTCGGCACCTTCAACAGCTTCACGCCGTGGATTCAGAAGGGCATCAACCCGTCCGGCTACGGCTTCGTCGGCGCCGGCATCTTCATCTTCGACCGCATCCTCGAACCAGGCGACGACGATCCTTCCGCCCAATACGCCCGCCTCGGCGAGATGGAGGCAGCGCCCGACTACAGTTGGTTCAAGGTGCGCATCCACCCCAAAGCGCGCTGGCACGATGGCGTGCCGATAACGCCTGCCGACATCCTCTACACCGTGGAGTTCGTGCGGGAGAACGCCTCCGCCCCTATTCGCACGGGTCTCGCCCACTTCGGCCGCGCCGAGCAGGTGAGCGAGCGCGAGGCCATGATCTACATCACCGACCCCGCCTTCCGCAATCCCGCCGCCGGCTTGAGCGTGGGGCACCTTCCCATCCTGCCTGCGCACTACTGGGCCGAACGCGATATCACCAAGACCAGCGTCGAGCCGCCGCTCGGCAGCGGTCCCTACCGGATCACCGAGTTCGAGCTGGGCCGCCGCGTCGTCTATGAGCGCGTACCCGACTACTGGGGCTGGGACGTACCCTCCGTGCGCGGCAAGTACAACTTCGGGCGCATCATCTTCGAGTACTTCCGCGACAACACCGTGGCGCGTGAAGCCGCCAAGAAGGGCATCGTTACCTTCCGCGGCGAGGGCGTCGCCAAGGACTGGGCCACCTCCTACGAGAACTTCCCGCCCCGGGACGACGGCTTCTTCATTCGCGAACTTGCCGAACGGCGCAACATTACCGCCATGGCCGCCGCCATCGTCATCAACACCCGCCATGAGCGCTTCCAGGACCGCCGCGTGCGCAAGGCGTTGCTCTACGCGTACGATTTCGAGTGGATCAACCGCGTGCAGCACTTCGGCTTCTACCGCCGGGTGGATAGCTTCTTCGACAACTCGGAACTGGAGGCCACCGGCATTCCCCAGGGCCTAGAGCGCGACCTCCTAATGGAGTTCGAGGATGAATTGCCACCCGAACTCTTCACCACGCCCTTCCAAATCCCGGCCTCCGACGGCCTCGGCATGAACCGCGACAACATGCTGAAGGCGCAGGCCCTCTTCGCCGAGGCCGGCTGGCACGTGGTTGACGAGCGCCTCGTCAACGATGAGGGCGAGCAGTTCGAGTTTGAGTTCCTCGCCCGCAATCCCGCCGAAGAGCGCGCCGCCCTGCCATACATGGCGGCACTGCGCCGGCTCGGCGTGGACGCTAGCGTGCGCACCGTGGACCCCGCGCAATTCCGTGCCCGCCTGCGCGGATTCGCCTACGACGCCGCCATCAACACGTATTGGGCAACGCCCACGCTCGGCACCTACCTCAAGTCGTTCTTCCACTCCTCCGGGGCCGATGCGCCGTTCACCCTGAACTGGGCCGGCATCCAGAGCCCAGCGGTCGATTCCCTCGTCACCCGCGCCCTCACCACCTACGACCGCGCAGAGCTCTACGCCACCGGCAACGCCCTCGACCGGGTTCTGCTGCACGGCTATTACATGATCCCGACGCAGATCGAGAGCGGCATGAGGTGGACATACTGGAACCGCTTCGGGCGCCCGGCCAAGTCCTCGCGCTACCGTCACCACTCGTTCCCGGAGACGTGGTGGATCGACCCCGCCAAGGACGCCGCGGTCGCCGAATACCTGCGCACGCGCGAGGGCTAGGGCAGAACCGTGAGCCGCTATGTCCTGCGCCGCCTCTTCCTCATGGTGCCGACTCTGTTCGGCATCATGGTCATCAACTTCATGATCGTGCAGCTTGCTCCCGGCGGCCCCATCGACCTCATCATCGAGCAGATGATGAGCGGTTCGAGCGGCGCGCTCTCCACCCGCGGCGCTGGCGCAACGATGGAGATGGGCGGCAGTTCGCTCCTGGATTCCGGCGGGCGCGATCCCGCCACACGCGGGCTGGACCCAGACATGCTGGCGGACTTGGAGAAGCAGTTCGGCTTCGACAAGCCCCTGCACGAACGCTTCCTGACCATGATGGGTGGCTACCTGACGCTGGATTTCGGCGAGAGCTTCTATCAGGACCGGCCGGTGCTTGATCTCTTGCTCGAACGGCTGCCCGTATCCATATCGCTGGGGCTTTGGTCGATGCTGCTCATCTACCTCATCTCCATCCCCTTGGGCATCCGCAAGGCAGTGCAGAACGGCACCCGCTTCGACGCCTGGACCAGCGCCGTGATCTTCGTCGGCTACGCCGTGCCGGGATTCCTGTTCGCGGTGCTGCTCATCATCGTCTTTGCCGGCGGGAGCTACTTCGACTGGTTCCCGCTTCGGGGTCTCGTCAGCGACGACTTCGCCGAGCTTTCCCTCGCCGGCAAGGTCGGCGACTATTTCTGGCATCTGGCCCTGCCGATCGCGGCCCTTTCCCTCGGCGGCTTCGCGACGCTGACGATGCTCACCAAGAACTCCTTCCTCGAGGAGATCAGCAAGCAGTTCGTGCTGACGGCACGGGCCAAGGGGCTGACGGAAGGGCGCGTGCTCTACGGCCACGTGTTCCGCAACGCCATGCTGATCGTCATCGCCGGCTTCCCGGCGGCGCTCATCGGCATCCTGTTCACCGGTTCCATGCTCATCGAGGTGATCTTCAGCCTCGACGGCATTGGCCTACTCGGATTCGAGGCGGTCATCTCCCGCGACTACCCCATCATGTTCGGCACGCTGTTCATCTTCACCATTATTGGCCTCATGCTGCAGCTCGCCGGCGACATCACCTACACGCTGGTGGACCCGCGCATCGACTTCGAGGCGCGCAACTGATGCTGTCGGCAACCGAAGGGCGAGCGGCGTGAAGCTGACGCCACTCACGCGACGACGCCTCGCGAACTTCCGCTCCAATCGCCGCGGTTACTGGTCCCTTTGGATTTTCCTGGGCCTCTTTGCCTTCTCCTTGGTCTCGGAACTGATCGCCAACGACAAGCCCATCGTCATGCGCCACAACGGCGAGCTGTGGGCGCCGGTGATCTTCACCTACACCGAGCAGGAACTTGGCGGCGAGTTCGCCACCGAAGCGAAGTACGAAGACCCCTACGTGCAGAACCTCATCGCCGCAAGCGGCGGCTGGATGCTGTGGCCACCGATCCGCTTCGCCCACGACACCATCGACTGGTTCACGCAGGAAGGCGCGCCGGCACCGCCCTCCACCCGACACTGGCTCGGCACCGACGACGGTGCCCGTGACGTGGCCGCGCGCCTGCTCTACGGCTTCCGCCTGTCGGTGAGCTTTGGCCTCGCGCTGACGGTGGTTGCGTCCGTCATCGGCATCGCCGCCGGCGCCGTGCAAGGCTACTTCGGCGGCAAGGTGGACCTGATCGGCCAACGGTTGATCGAGATCTGGGCGGGATTGCCTGTGCTGTTCCTGCTCATCATCCTGTCGAGCATGGTGGAGCCGTCCGCGCTCGTGCTGCTCGGTCTCCTTGTGCTCTTCAGTTGGATGACCCTCGTGTCCGTTGTGCGAGCGGAGTTCCTGCGTGCTCGAAACTTCGACTTCGTTCGCGCCGCCCTCTCCCTAGGCGTCGGCAACGCCACCATCATGCGCCGCCACGTGCTGCCGAACGCGATGGTGGCGACGCTGACCTACCTGCCCTTCATCCTCAACGGCTCCATCACCACCCTCACGGCGCTCGATTTCCTCGGCTTCGGCCTGCCCCCCGGCTCTGCTTCCCTGGGCGAACTCCTGGCGCAAGGCAAGGCCAACATCCAAACCCCCTGGCTCGGCCTGACCGGCTTCGCCACGCTGGCAATCATGCTCACGCTCCTCATCTTCGTCGGCGAAGCCGTCCGAGACGCCTTCGACCCACGCAGAACCGAGGGCGTCGCTGCCTAACGGACGGGCCCAGCGCTCAGGGTCCCACGCGAGCGGCGGTCTGTAGCTCCACGAAGTTGCGGTAGTGGCCGCCGGGGCTCACCATCAGTTCGGCGTGGCTGCCTTGTTCCATTACGCGGCCGTCTTCGAGGAAGACGATCTTGTCTGCGTGAGCGATGGTGGAGAGGCGGTGGGCGATGATGATTACGAGGCGGTCCTTGGCGGCTTCGTGGAGGGATTGGACCAAGTATTGCTCGGTCTCTGGGTCCAGTGCGGAGGTGGGCTCGTCGAGGATGAGGATGCGGGAGTCGCGCAGGAGGCCGCGGGCGATGGAGATGCGCTGCTTCTGGCCCACCGAGAGCTTGCTCGCCGCCGCGCCGCCTAGCTTGGTGTTGTAGCCATCCGGCAGTGCAGCGATGAAGTCGTGGATGCCGGCGGTGCGGGCGGCCGTTTCCACCTCCTCGGCCGTGGCTTCGGGCTTGCCGTAGCGGATGTTGTCGGCGATCGAGTCGGAGAAGAGCTGCGTCTCCTGGAAGACGTAGGTGACCTGGCTTCGGAGGCTCGCCAAGGTCACGTCGTTCACGCTCTGGCCGTCGATTCGCACTTCTCCTTCGGTGGCAAGGTGATAGCGCGGGATGAGATAGGCGAGGCTGGTCTTGCCCGATCCCGTGGGGCCGACAAAGGCGACGATCTGGCCCACCTTGGCGTCAAGGTCCACCCCTTCGAGCGCCCGCCGTCCGTCCGGATAGACGAGCCCGGCGCCCCGTATGGCCACACCGTCCGTGATCTCCGGCAGCGTCCTCGTGCCGAGATCCGCCTCCGACGGCAGGTCGAGCATGGCGAACACGCGCCTCATGCCAGCCACGTTGTCCTGAAAGCGAATCCACAGGATGCCGAGGGAACGCGCAGGACCGATCAGGTAGCCCCAGAAGACGAACATCGCCGCGAAGTCGCCGGGGGTCATCACGCCATCGATGATGAGGTTGATCAGGTAAACGAAAAAGGCGGTCTGCAAGAGGGCGGTGATGAATTCCCACACCCGCGGAATCAGCATCCACATGAGCGCAACGCCGCGGAAGCGCCGGAAGGACTCCTTGCTGTCGCCGTCGAAGCGGTTCCGCTCGGTCGCGTTGGCGCCGAGGCCCTGCACCGCCAGCACGTTGTCCATGCCCTCCTCGATCGTGCCCGTGGTGAGCGACCCCGCGGCGCGTGCCGCCTGGCCCCGGCGCCGCACCGCGGAGGAGAACAGGCTCGTGCCGATCACCACGCCGGCGAAAAGGCTCATCGACAGCCAGAACACCTCCGGCATGGTGGGATAGGTGGTGAGCAGGGTGATGCCGGCCTGAACATAAAGTAGCGTCGACATGATCGGCGTATGCGTCGTCTCGTAGAAGATCTCCTGCACTTGCGGTGCGTCGTACATGACGCGGTAGATCGAATCGCCGATGCGCTGCTCTTCAAGCTGGGTCATCGACAGCGCACCGATGCGGCTGAAGAGCTGTGCCCGCAACAGGTGGTTGAGCGTCTGGGTCATGCGCGAGTTGACCTTGAACTCGACATAGCCCCAGACTCCCCCGAATACGGCACCGCCGCCGTGGATCTGGTTCTCCACTCGTGTCGCGTAGTCGTGGCCTTCGGCCAGTGCCGCCTCCACACCATCGTCGTAGCCCGTGATGTAACGCCCGATCAGGACCACGAGGGAGACGCCAAGCACGGCCAAGAAGATAAGGATCTCGAAGGGCGACCAACCTTGGACGAAATCGATCACGGGTCGCCAATACGGCGGATAGCCTTGGGCGTCCTCGATTGGCCGGCCCAATATGACGTGATCCGTTAGCATCTTCGCGGGCCAGGGTAGGAAGCCCAGGGCGATGGCGTAGGCGAATAGCTTGAGCAGGAACTTGGCGAGATAGCGCCAGAAGAAGAAGCGGATGTAGCCCATGCTGCGCACGATGATGGCGAACGCCTCGGCGTTGCCGATCCGCGTGCTGGTGTCGAGGCCGCTGGCACGAGCATCAAGGTCGCGCAGCGCCTTGCGGCGCCGGTCGCGGCGAGTAGTGATTGCCGATTCCGCCACGACTACTGGGCCGACCCCGTCGGCAGGGCTCTGTTGTCGCCAGCACCGGTAAGGGCGGACTCCGCCTCCACGAAACTGCGATAGCGGCCGCCTTCAAGCTGCATGAGCGCGTCGTGGTCGCCACTTTCGACGATGCGGCCGCCGTCGAGATAGAGAATGTTGTCGGCGCGGCGGATCGTCGAGATGCGGTGCGTGATCAGGAAGATGGCGCGGCCAGCCTTGCCGTCACCCCCGCCGGCCCATGTCGCGAGGTTCTGCATCACCCGATGCTCGGTAGCCGCGTCGAGCGCGGCCGTGGGTTCATCGAGGACGAGTATGGGCGTGTCGCGAACCACCGCGCGGGCGATGGACAGGCGCTGGCGCTGACCGGTCGAGAGTTTGCCGCCGCGGTCCGAGAGCACCGTGTCGAGGCCGTTCGGCAGGGCATCGACATAGTCATCCATGCCAGCGACGTGAATGGCCGTGCGAATCTGCTCCTCCGGTGCATTCGGCGCCACGTAGCGGATGTTGTCGCGCACGGACATGGCGAAGAGCACGTTTTCCTGCAAGGCGATGGCGATGGCGGCGCGCAGGCTCGCCACCGTAAAGCCACGCACGTCGCGCCCATCGATGCTGACGCGACCGCTATTCGGATCGAAAAGGCGCAGAAGCAGCGCCATGAGCGTGCTCTTGCCGGAGCCGGTGGGACCGATGATGGCAGTGACGGAGCCAGGCACGGCGGTGAAGCTGACATCGCTCAGCACGGGTCTCGCGGCTTCGTAGGCGAAGCTCACGTTTTCGAATCGGATTTCCTCGCGCATGCCGCCGAAGTCCTGGGCGTCTGGCCGATCCTGCACATCCGGCTCGATGTCGAGGATGTCGAACACGCGGCGCAGCCCCATGGTGAGGTCCTGAGCCGTCATCCAGTCGCGCAGGAGCTTGCGGATGTCGCCGCTCGACTCGTGGAACTGATCGCGCGTCCAAGAGAAGCTGGCGAGGTTCCAGACCACGAAGCTGAGGCCGACGAGAGCAAGCAGTTCGATGAACCATGTGGGCTCGCCCTGATACGCCCACCAAGCCATGAACGAGGTGCCGCCGGCCATGAAGACGGCCGCGACGGTGTACATCACGATGATGACGATGGCGATCAGGTTCTTCACCCGGAAGGCGGCGTTGAATGCCACCACCGAGTCGTCTTCGACGCGCCGCTGCGCCCGGCCGGCCGTGCCGAAAGCCTTGATGAGCTTGATCGACGAGAAGCTCTCCTGAATGGTCGAGGTGACGTCCGAGGTGGCCTCCCGATAGACGAGCGCCCGAACGCGCATCCGCGGCATGGCCCAACCCGCCCACAGCAGGGCCGGTACGACCAAGACGCCGGCCGCAAGGCCCAGCCACGGATTCAGGATGGTCACCAGCACGACGCAACTGTAGTAGCTCATCATCGCCAGCGTCATGCCGATCATGTGGCCAACCACGGCGGTCACCATGGCGCTGTCCTGGTAGATGCGGAAGATCGAGTCGCCAGTACGGTGGTCGCTGTGGTAGCTGAGCGAAAGCTGGTGCCAGCGGGAGATAAGCGCGAGGCGCAAGTCCTGGTTGATGCGCTGCATGATCCACATGTTGTAGTAGGGGTTGAGCACGGACAGGGGCATTTGCAGGAGGTACGAGCCGAGCGCGACGTACACGTAGCTCCAGGTCAGTTCGCGACGTTGCTCGTCGGTCAGTTGCTCGATGCTGCCGGCAGCGAGTTCCGGGAATCCGAGGAGACTAGCCAGGCCCGGTGCCAGTGGCTCGGCCTGTAGCAGGCTTTGGTTCAGAAGGTCGGCCAGGATGAGGCCCACGACGATGGCGATGCCGCGTTGCAGGAAGTTGATGGCATAGAAATAGACCAGGTGCGCACCGACGCGGGCCCGGAACTGCACTTGGCCGTCCTGCACGCGGAACTGGAGCATCCAGCCGACGATGCAGGCGATGGTCACCGTTGCTGCGTAGAGGGTGGACGGAAACCCCTCGATGAAGAAGCCGCCGGCGATGTTGGTGAGGATGCAGCCGAGCAGCACGCCGACGGTGCCCACCATCTGGGAGCGACCTTGCGTGAGCGCCATGAGGAACATGCCGATCACGGTCACAATGACCGGCACGTACAGCAGTCCCATAGGCCAAGCGAACGTGCTCGGCATCCACCCGGAAAGCGGCCCTAGCGCCGCAACCGCAGCGACGAGGAACGGTGCATAGCCGAAACGGAAGCCCTCGCCGCTCACCATGTCGGCGACTTCCGGACGAACCCCTCCGCCCGGGCCCGGATGCCACCAGTGGCCGAGCAACTGCGGCCGGATATACGGCCAAGACCGCAGCAGCAGCTTCATCACGTCGCGGAAGCCGCTGTCGTCGGAACTCAAGGGGCGGTCGCGTTCAGGCGGGATTACCCCTTCGTTGAACATGGGGAGTGCCCGAGCGCGCGCCCGGTTGGCCTGGATGTCGGCAGGATTCACGCGGTTTGTCCTAGGGTGCCGGCGTCGAGAATGGCGGGACGGAAGTCATGCGGCGCGAGTGAGAAACGGCGATTGCTGGCCCAAAAGCCCGCCAAGCCGCGCCGGCGACAACCCACCTTTCCGTTGCCCTTGCCCTGGACCACGCTACCCCCAAGACACAAGCTCGCCAACGGGCGAGACAACCCATCCCTTAGCTGAACGTAAACACGCCAGACACGCGCAAGCAAGCGTTTTTTCGGGATTTCGGCAGCCTGCGGCGCGGTGCGGGTTGCAGGCAAGCCCCGGACGTGTCAGGTTGCGCGCCTTCCTACGCAAGCTGACGGGACAAGCGATGTCGGATGTGCAAATCGAAGAGGTGGAACTTGCGGCGCAGCCGGCGATGGTGGTGCGGCGCACGGTGGATGTCATGCGCATGGGCGAGGCTTTCGCCGACATCTTTCCGAGGGTGGCGCAGCACATCATCGGTTCGGGCCAAGCGCCCGCAGGAATGCCGTTCGCGCGGTACTTCCACATGGACGGAACCCACTGCCAACTCGCTGCCGGAATGCCGGTGGCCTCAGCGCTCGCTGGCTCGGACGACATCGAGGCGCATGAGTTGCCAGCCGGGCGAGCGCTCACGGCATTGCACGTCGGCCCTTACGAAGGCGTCGGTGCCGTGTGGCAGCAAGTGTGGGCACGGGCACGAGAGATGGGCTCCGAAGCCCAATTCGGCGGCTGGGACGTCTACGCCAACGACCCCGGTGAAGTGCCAGAGGAAAAGCTCGAAACCCGAATCTACCTACCCCTTGGGCGTTGAGCCGTCTTTGGGGGCGAGACGCCCTCCCCCCCAACGCCCCGCTCCGTTCCATCTGACTCGAAGCGGAAGGCTCTTTGGAGGCGAGGGCATCTTGCCCTCGTACGCGCCGCTAGGCGCGCGGGTTCGTAGAAAGTAGCTTGTGCCCGGTCCAATCGCGTTCAAGGGTTGCCGCAGGCACGGCCTTTGTAGAGCCCCACATTGTCGATGTCCACGTCGAGGTCGCTTTGCGCCAAGGTGAACACCAAGCGGGCGTTCCTGTCGGTCTCGGGGGCCACGAAGCGGTGGCGGAAGGAGTGGTAGTCCGTCGTTAGCGTCGTGCCGTCGCCTCGGGTGGCGGCGCCCACTTCCGGGGTGTAGGCGGTGCCCATCAGGCTGCGATAGTCGCTCGCGCCGGTGTCCACATTCACTTGGATGTAGCGGGTGGCTTCGGCGCGGGCCGTGTAGCAGAGGCAGTATTCGACGTTGCGTTCGATGCTCACCGAGTGGGAGAGCTCCACCCGCCACGCCTGACGCGAGGCTTCGTCGATGCTGAAGCTTGCCTCGCCGTCCCACGTCACGGAGCCGTTCTGCGTGTTCGCTCGCCAGTTGCCTTGGCGATCGAACTTGCCGCCGCTCGATATGAGGTTGGGGCCGGGTCGCGGGCGCTGGCCCAAGACATAGAACGGGAAGTCGTTGCTGAAGAGACCCTCTGGGTTCTGCAACTGCAGCAAGTGCAATCCGGGCGCGGGCGGCAACTCGTCAAGCTCGACCATGACGATGTTGTCAGCGCAATCCGGCAGCATTCCCCGCTCGCACGCGACGGAGCCATGCACGCGACGACCATCGACGAGGAGGTGAGCGCCCTCGAACACATGCTCCGCACGCAGACGCATGGGCGCGTTCCGGTAAAGCTCCGGCACCTCGGCCGGCCTGCCACCGGGGAACATCGGCAACACCGGCAGTTCCACCGGCGCGAGCGTGGGCTGCGGGTGGGCGTAGTCGGCCAGCCGCCCAATGCGTGCGGTGATCGTCACGAGCAAGCCCCCAGAGCCAGCCAGCGAGAGCATCTGCGGGCGGGTGTAGGCGATGCGCCCGCCGTGCACGTTCCGATAGCGTCCTTCGCTGTACTGCAGGTTGAGCGTGCGCGTCTTGCTTCCCTTGATGCGGATGCCATCGGCCTGCAACACCACAGCGCCCTGTGCTGCGGCCCTCTCCAGTGCCACCATGAGCCTGCGCACCGGACGTTGGGGTGCAGTCTTGCGGTTCAGCGTCAACTGGCGGCCATTCGCGCCGGAGAAGCCGACACTGCCTTCCAGGATCATCTGGAACATCTGCGGGTCGTTCGTGAAACCGGTGCGCTCGGGGAACCCTTGGGTGTCGCCGCGTACCAAGTCGGCGAAGAAAAAGCGGTTCTGCGGCGCGTTCTTCCAGCGGTCGTTGGCGCCCCGCCATGACGGCGGGTCCATGCCGCTGCCGCCCATGTTGGTGGCGGTCCAGAACGGAAAGCGATGGCAGTTGCCGCACTGCTTGACGAACTGGAAGGTCTCGATGCCCTGCCTTGCCTTGGGCGTCAGCCGGTCGTCATACGGCCGCTCCGGCGACGGCGGATACGGCACCGTCAGCAGGTACTTCGCCATTGCTTCACGCTCGGCACGCGACAAGAGCCCTGCCTTGCCATCTTCGTTGTGCGGGCAGTTGGTGGTGTCGCACATGGTGGTTGCGAGCGCCCCTTCCAAGACGTGCAGGGTGCAGGTTTCGGGCACGTCGATGTCGCAGTTGGGGGGCTGATAGGCGAGCGTGCTGGCCGTGTTCACACCGCCGTAGGGATCGCCCGGAATGCCGTCCCAGTGGTACGGCGCACTGCCGCGCAGGCCTCGCATGTCTTGTGCCAGGCGCGGCTGGATCTGGTCGCAGCCGACGTCGCACAGCGGCGTGTCAAGCACCCAGAGGAGTTGGTCGGTGTGGCCGTCCGGATGGCAGCTCGCACAGGAGAACGTGCCGGTGCTGGAAGCGTGGGCCGCGTTGAAGGCATAGCGGCCGAGCTTGAGCTCCGGGTCTGTGGGGTCGTGCAGCGGAACATGCGCCAGCACCGTTGGGCTTGCCGGGTCCGCGAGTTGCACAAGCGAGACGCGGTTCGCCAGCGCGCCCAGCACCCATGCTCGACGCGGCGCACCGTTGTCCGCCATTTCCAGGGCGAGACCGCGGGGACCCCAATCCACCTGCACGCGGCCCATCACATCGCCGCTCACGGCATCCACGGTAAAGAGCTGGTCCGATGCCGCGGCGGTCGCCACCAGCGTCGCATCGTCATCGCTCACGGCAATGCCGAACGGCGTCGCCAGCGCCATGTCTCGCCCCGGGTGTTCGGGCGGCAGCGGTTCCAAGTCGTAGAAGGCAGGCGCGCCGCACACCGGTGTGCAATCGACCCGCGTGATTCGGTTCAGGAACGCCCGGTTCTCCATCTCGGCAAGGCCGTGTCCTTGGGTTCCCGCCCTGCCGTTGGCGTCGTTGCGGGCGTCCGTCTGGGCCACGAACACGCGCCCGCGAGAGTCCACCGCGATGCCGTAGAGCAACGTCCCAACGCCGTCGACAATTTGCACTCTGCGGTCCGTGCGGGTGTCGAACACGTAGAGGTCGCGATCGGGAATGTCCGGATGCTTGACGATGTCCGCAACGTAGCCGAGCGACAGGCTCTGGGCGTTGCCGCCGACCGCCTCGGTGACATGCTCGCGGGCATCGAAGGTGCAGAGCACGCCGTCGATGTTCTCCGGCCAGCAGCCAGAAATCTGCGTCTGGTTGTTGGACTCGAAGGCCACGACGTACAGGCGGTCGCCGCGCACGGCGATGGCGCGCGGGTCTTGCGCCGTGATGCGGAGGTGGCCCGTCACCTCGCGCCGAGCAACGTCGATGATGGCAACTCGATTCGAGGACGAGAGCGCCACGTAGGCCTTCGCGTTGCTGGCAAAGGCGATGCCCACCGGTTCATCGAACCGAGTCGAGCGGGTGGCGGTGTCGATTTCCTGAACCGTCGCCAACACCTGATGGCGCGTGACGCTGTCTGGATCGGCATCGATGACGCTCACCGAATCGGAAATGTGGTTGGTCACCCACACCTCCTTGCCGTCCGGCCGCACCGCCACGCCTACCGGGTCGATGCCCACTCGCACCCGCGCCACCACGGCATGGGAGGCGGTGTCGATCACGTCTACGGTGTCCGCCGGCGTGTTGGCAACGTAGAGCAGCGAGCCGTCCGGCAGGAGCGCCAGGGGGTTCGAGTGCGGGCTCTCGTAGTTGAAGTGCCCGGCGCCCGGCATCCGGGCATCGAAGTCGCCCCAAACAACCGGCGCGCAGCCGAGCACAAGGAACGCCCCCGACGTTCCCAACCACCGCTGCAAACGCCGACCCAGCACCGCGTTGCGCGTCCCCGCAACTGCAGGGCAACACCCGGCCCCGCCGATCATTGCCGTCCTCGGACTTCCTTGAGGCCAATGCAAACCGAACCCCGGACACTACGCCCTTGCGCCCCCGCTTTCCACCAGCCGCGGACCAAACGCGCACAAGGGAGCCGACGCCTTCCCCGCGAGGCAGGCGGCGGAGGGTGGCCGAAAACCGACCCCCTCCGCGTCACTCCCCGCGCAGCGCGGTCGTGATGGGTAGGCGGGCGGCGCGGACGGCGGGGAATAGGCCGCCGATGGTGCCCAGGACGAGGGCCCATATGAGCCCGTTCGTCATCAGTTCCGGCGTCACGGCGAAGTCGAAGGCGATTTGCGAAAACGAGGCGTTGTTGAGGGTGGAGACGGTGTAGCCATTGAAGCCGAACCAGGCGATGGCGGCGCCGAGCAGGCCGCCGATGAACGCAAGGGCGATGGCTTCGATCATCACCGAAACCACTACCGGCAGGCCGCCGAACCCGAGTGCGCGCAACGTCGCGATCTCCACGGTGCGGCTGACGACGGCGGAGTACATGGTGTTGAGCGCCGCGAACACCGCGCCCACCGCCATGATGTACGCCACAACCGTGCCAAAGAGTTCGATCGTGGTGGCGAGGCCCGACGCTTGTGCGGCAAGATACTCCTCCTCCGGCACGAGCTTGAGATCGAGTTGCTTGTCGTCCTCGACCCGCGCCCGCAGGGCATCCATGGACGCCGGCGAATCGACGCGAAGCCGCAGAGAACTCACGGTTCCGCCGCGACGAAACGCAGACTGGGCGACGGCGAGATCCACCCAGATCTCCGACTCATGCGCGGAACCGCCGTCTTCGAAGACGCCCACCACGGTCCATTCGCTGTTGCGGAACTCGAGGCTATTGCCGATGTCGAGCCCCGCGAACTCCGACTGGGCATTGCGCCCGGCGATGATTTCGGCGCGGCCGGGAACGAAGTTGCGGCCCTCGACGATGCGCACCTCCGGTCGCACTTCGAACGCCTCCGCCTCCACCCCGCGCACGATCAGGTTGGCGTCGAGCCCGGTGTCTCGCTTGGGCACGTCGGCAACCGTGTACAGCTCCGCACTCGCCGCGTCGATGCCGGCGAAGGTGCTGACATAGAACCGGTCGTTCGGGGAGACGTTGCTCAGCATCTCGCTTTCTGAACCGTCGCGCATGACGATGGCCCGGTCCGGTGCGCCGCCGGTCTCCAGCGTGGCGCGAAAGCCGGCAGCCATCGCCAGCAGGGCGATCAGCACACCCACGACGCAGGAAATGCCGACAACGATCACGGAGGAACTGCCGAGCCGCGACCGTACATTCCGCAGGTTCATCAGCGTGACTTCAAGCACCTGACCGAGCATCCTCTTCTCCCTTCCTACGGCTAGCCAACACGGGCGAGGCCAAGCCTCGCCCCTACGCACCATCGCCATCCCGCGCCAACGAAGCGCCGTAGGGACGACGCATGCATCGCCCTAACCGCGCCGGAGCGCCTCAACGATGCGCAGGCGTTGCGCCGTCAAGGCCGGAAGCGCCCCCACAACAAGCCCCAGCGCCACGGCAAACGCCACGGACTGCAAGAGAATGTCGAGGGACATCGACACCGGCCCCATGAACTGCTGCGTCGCCACGCTGGCCACCGGCAACAGCAGTGCGCCCAAACCCACCCCCAAGAGTGCTCCGAGCACGCACAGCAACACGGACTCGCCCACCACCAAGAGGGAGGTCCGGGCGTCGCTGAACCCCACCGTTTTCAGCACCGCGAGTTCCGGGATGCGCTCCCGGAGCGACTGCGACATGGTGTTGGCGGTGAGCAGCAGGATGGTGAAGAAGACCGCCGAAAGGATGCCGGTGGCCATCAGAGCAATGTCGCCGATCTGGGCGGCGAAGCTGCGGGCAAACTCCGCTTCGGTGCTGGTCTTGGTGGGGCTTGGCGAGTTTTCGAACAAGGCGTCTATCGCGCCCGAAATGGCCGGCGCCTGCTCGGGGTCGCTGACCCGCACGGTGTACCAACCCACGGCTCCCTCTTCGAACGACCGCGCCTCGTCGAAGTAGTCGTAGTGCATGAGAAGTGACACCGGCGCCGCTTCGCCCGGATCTCGATGGCGATAGGTGCCCACCAGGTCGAATTGCCACAGGCGGCTGCCGTCCTTGAGCGACCAGATGTCACCCTCGATGGGAATGCGATCGCCAAGGCTCCAGCCAAAGCGCGCCAACATGCCTTCCTCAACCACGATGCCGGTGCGGGTGCTCTCGAAAGCATCGAGCTGCGCCGGGTCGATGGCGAACTCGGGGTACATGTCGAAGTACGCCCGTGGCTCAACCGGGTATTTGGGGAAGAAGTTGGCTGGGTCCTGGTAGTTGCCGCCGAACCACGTTTGATGGGTCACTGCCTCCACGCCCGGCACGCGCTGAATCTCGGCGAGCTGGCTGAGCGGCAAGAGGTCGATGATCGAGTACTTGCTCGTCACCACAAGCCGATCGGCGCCATCGACGCTCACACCGCCTCCGGCGAACGGCGCTGCCACCGCCCGCAGCAGGACGAACAGCAGGAATGCCACCAGAAGCGAGAACAGCGTCAGGAATGTGCGCGTCTTGCGCCGGAACAGGTTTGCCCACATGAGGCCCATGCCGCTCATCTCACGCCGCCTCCTCGTCCGTCCCGTCGGAAAGCTGGCCCTTGTCGAGATGCACCACATGCCGGGCATGGCTCGCGGCCTTGGGATCGTGCGTCACCATGACGATGGTCTTGCCGTGGTCTCGGTTCAGTATTTCCAAGAGTTCCAGGATCTCGTCGGCGGTGTCGCGGTCCAAATCGCCCGTGGGCTCGTCGCAGACAAGAATCGGTGCGTCGGCGACGATGGCGCGGGCGATTGCGACCCGCTGCTGCTGTCCGCCGGAGAGTTCGCCCGGCTTGTGTCGGGCCCGGTCTTCAAGCCCGACGATCTCGAGCGCCGTGTCGGCGTTGCTCCGCCGCTGCTTGCCGGAGAGCTTGGTGAGGAGCAGTGGCTACTCCACGTTGCGCCGTGCGCTCAGCACCGGCAGCAGGTTGTAGAACTGGAAGACGAAGCCGATGTTCTCCGAGCGCCACTTGGCGAGCTGCCGACGCGACATGGCGGCGAGGTCTTGCCCGGAAACCTGCACGCTCCCGCTGGTGGCGCTGTCGATGCCGCCGATGATGTTGAGGAGCGTCGTCTTGCCACTGCCCGAAGGCCCCATCAGGGCGAGGAAGTCGGCCTCCTCGACGGCGAGATCGATGCCGGTGAGCACCTCCACCTCCTCGCGCCCCTTGACGTAACTCTTGCGGACTTCGCTGAGATCGACAATCGCCATATGCATCCCTCCTAGCAAGCCCTGGCGGGCGCGTTGGCAGTTCGCTACAAACTGCTGGCCTTCAATTCACCACCGTCACGCGGACGCCGTTGGCAAGCGCGCCCTGCTCTGCGTCGAGCCTCGCAACCACGCGCTCGCCGTCGGCAAGCCCGTCTGCGATCCGCACCCGCGAGCCTACCGAGTCCGCCACCACCACGTCACGCCGCTGGGCGGTTTGGTTCTCCACCACCCAGACGAACCGAGCGCCGTCGGCACCGCTCACCGCGGACGCCGGCACCAGCACGCCAGGCTGCGTCTCCGCCTGCGCTGCTGCTTCGCCTGGCGCTTGGCTCCGCTCCTCTTGCGACCGTTCGAGGAACGACACCCGCACGCCCATGTCCGGCAACACCCGAGCGTCGCGTTCGAGGAAGCGGATGCGCACTCGCACGGTGGCCTTGTTGCGATCCGCGGCCGGGATGGTGGCGATCACCGACGCCGGGAAGTCGTCGTCGGGATATGCGTTGAGGGCAACCGTGACGGGCTGGTCGGGATAGACCCGGTTGATGTAGGCCTCGTTCACGTCCACTTCCACTTCGAGCGAGTCCATGTCCACGATCGTGCAGATGCCTGTTCGCGTGAAGCCACCGCCAGCGGATACCGGTGAGATCATCTCCCCCGGCTGCGCCGCCTTGGCGATGACCACGCCGCCGAACGGCGCACGGATTTCCATGTCGGTGAGTTCCTGCCGTTGCAGCGCGAGAGAGCGCTCCGACACGGCGATGTCCCGCGCCGTGCGACTGAGCCGCGCCATGAGCCCATCCACGGAAAGGGTGTCGCGATCGAGATCCGCTTGGCTGGCAAGGTTGCGTTCGGCAAGATTCTCCGTGCGGCTGAGGTCGAGCCGCGCCTGACGAATGTTCACCTGCAACTCCGCCAGCGCAGCCCTAGCGGCGTCGAGTTGTGATTCGGCGAGCTTGAGGCGCGCTTTGGGAATGCTGTCGTCGAGTACCGCAAGGAGCTGGCCTCGCTCGACAACCATGCCCTCCTCTACCAGCACGTCGATCACCTTGGCCGTCACCTTGGAGCTGACGGTGGCCTGTCGCCGCGCAACGACATAGCCGGTGGCATCGAGCACGCTGTCGCCGGGTGACGAGGAGCTTTCGGCTTGCGCGAGAACGGTCTCCACCGGCAACGGCCCCGCCTCAGCCGTTGGTGCAATCGCATCCAAGAGCCCAAGCGAATACGACGCGATCGCGGCCCCCGCCACCACCGCGATGGCAATGAACCACTTCAAGGGCCGCCCGGAGGACGCCGTCTCCTCGCGGTCGATCTTGAGCCGATTGACGAGTTCCGCCTTATCCATCTCGCTCTTCGTCACACAGGATGCGCCAACACCCAGCGCGCCCTACGGAGCGCGCCTCCCTGCTCGCTTTCGCTCGCCACCGCGGCTAGCGCGGTGCGGACTATGCCACAAGGCCACCCGCGTCGAGCCATTCCACACGTCGCAAGCATTAGGTCGCAGCACGGCAGGTTTCGGTTTGCCGACAGCGGTATTCGTCAACCACCGAGGTGAAGGCTGGCAATGCGTTCTCGGGAGTAGAATGGTCGCGGTGGTTCCCGCGCTTCAGGAGAGGTCGTTTTGACGGAACGCGTCGCTCGCGTATTGCACAACATTCGAGACATCGACGAATCCGCCTGGAACCGCTGCGCCAATCCGGCCGCACTACCTTACAACCCGTTTCTCGACCACCGCTTCCTGCTGGCGCTCGAAGAGAGCGAGAGCGTGTGCGCGCAGACGGGATGGCAGCCGTTTCACCTCGCCGTGTCCGCCGCCGGCGAGGAAGCGACGCCGAGCGGCGTGCTGCCGATGTACCTCAAGTCGCACTCGCGCGGCGAGTATGTCTTCGACGGTGGCTGGGCCGAGGCGTTCCACCGCGCCGGCGGGCGCTACTACCCAAAGCTCCAGGCAAGCATCCCGTTCACGCCAGCGACTGGACGGCGCCTGCTGACCGCCGACCCCGACGACGAGGCAACGGCCAATGCCCTGCTCGCCGGCGCCATGCAGGTGGCAGACAAGGTGGGCGTCAGTTCCATCCATTTCACCTTCATGCCGAAGCTGGAGTGGGACCGCGCCGCCAAGCTTGGCATGTTGCAGCGCATGGACACGCAGTTCCACTGGGAGAACCACGGCTTCGCGAGCTTCGATGACTTCCTCGCCGTGCTCTCCTCCAAGAAGCGCAAGAACATCCGCCGCGAGCGCAGGGGCGCCCGGGCCAATGGCATCGACATCGAGTGGCTAACGGGCAACATCACAGAGGCACAGTGGGACGCCTTTTACTCGTTCTACGTCGACACCGGCCACCGCAAGTGGGGCACACCCTATCTCACGCGGGAGTTCTTCAGCCGCGTCGGCGAGGCCATGGGCGAGCAGGTGCTGCTCATCATGTGCCGCCGCGAAGGCCGCTACATCGCCGGCGCCATCAACTTCATCGGCGAAGACACCCTCTTCGGGCGCAACTGGGGCTGTATCGAGGACCATCCCTTCCTGCACTTCGAGGCCTGCTACTACCAAGCCATCGACTTCGCCATCGAGCGCGGGCTGAAGCGGGTGGAGGCCGGTGCCCAGGGCGGCCACAAGCTGGCGCGCGGCTACCTGCCGAAACCCACCTACTCAGCGCATTGGATCCGCCACGGCGGACTGCGCGAGGCGGTGGCGAACTACCTCGACGACGAGCGCAAGTACGTCGAGCGCGACATCGCGTGGATCGAGGAGGAGCACACGCCGTTTCGGCAAGACATCGACCTCACGAGCTATCGAACCGACGCCGCGTCGTCGGCGCCCTAAAGCGCCACAATCCCCTCGTCGCCCCCGTAGGCGGTCGAACCAGCGCCATGCGCGCGGGCGACGCATGCATCGCCCTTTTTTAACGCAAGGCATCGCGTCGCCGCCGTGCAGGCGCGAGGCATGCCTCGCGCCCTGGCGGCTTGGCTTTAGCGAACGTCCCAGCGCATTCGCAGATAGTAGAAGCCGCCGTTGAAACCCCACGGCGAGTTCTCTGGGTAGAGCAGCCCAGCCACCTCGCCCGCCGGGTTTTCGGTGGGATAGGTGTCGAGGGCGTTCTGGATGCCAACGAGAACCATCAGGTCTTCGGACACGTCGTAGGCCACTTCCAGGTCAAGCAGCGCGTCGGGGTCCGGATAGTAGGCGACCGAGCCATCGTTGGTGGGGGCGTCGTAGTACTCGCCGTAGTAGCGCACCCGCACCATGTACCGCCAATGCTCCTGCACGTGGTTCCAGGTGAGCATGAAGCGAGAGTCAGGGCGCCCGTTCTCGATCTGCAGGCGGCGGTTTTCGCTGGTGAACTGCGGGCTGAACTTGGTGAGGTCGATCTCCGAGAAGTTCGCCGCCAAGGTCAGCGTCGAGCTGCCGTTGCCGAACTCGAACGGCAACGTCGCCACCAAGTCGATCCCGGAGGTCTCCACCGTTTGCTGGTTCGACAGGAACCGCACCGAGGTGAAGCTGGTCGCATCCGTCACGCCAGCCGCCAGCAGCGAGGAGATGTCCCCTGGCGTCAGGTTGAACCGGCTCGTGAAAGCGATTCGATCCTCGATCTCGATCTGGTAGTAGTCGACGGTCAGGTCGAGGTCGCCCACTGACGCTACCGCGCCAAGGGTGATGTTGACGGAAGTCTCCGGCGTCAACGCCTGGGCGCCCTTCTGCACCGCAATCGGATTGGTCGGCGGCAGCGTGGCGATGTCCGCGAGTTGCCCCATGTTGAATTCCGTCGTCACGTTGCGCAGGTTCGCCTGCCCCGCGGTCGGTACCCGGAAGCCGGTGCTGATCGCGCCCCGCAAGGCGAACTCCGGCACAAGCTCGAGTCGGGCCGCGAGCTTGCCGTCCAAGGTGCTGCCGAACTCGTTGTAGTTCTCGAACCGCGCCGCGGCGCCGATGAGCAGCATTTCGGTAACGTTCGACTCGAGGTCGAGGTAGCCGGCATACGCCTTCACGGTGTTCTCGCCAGCATCGCCAGGCTGGAATCCGGGGAAGCCGTTGGAGCCGATGCCAAAGCCTTGGGCGGCGAGGGTCGGATCGATGAAGAACGAGTTCGGCTCGCCGTTCTCGATCTTGAAGGTCTCGTCCCGGTACTCAAGCCCCATCGCCACGTTGACGGCGCCGAACAGCCCGTCCACCTCAATCGGCTTCGAGAGGTCGTAATTCACCACCCGGTCGAACTCCGTGTACGCGCCGGCTTGATAGTGCGTGGGAATGTCGTTGCCGAGGCTCAGCAGTTGCGGATTGATGGTGTTGTAGATGTAGAACTGGGCATTGCTGCGTCCGGCCGAGGCGCTGAGATCCCAGAACCAGCCGCCGCTGGTTTCGCCGCGAAGGCCGCCGGTGATGCTGGTGTCGGCGATGAAGGCGCCGAATTGCGGAGTGAAGCCGCCCGGGAACCTTTCGATCAGCGAGTAGCAGCCTGGGTCCCTGCGTACGGCGGTGAGGGCCTGGCGGTCCGGGCGGTTGTTCATGATTCTCACGACCGGACAGTTGTTGACGACGCCTTCCGGGTTGTCGCTCCAGTCGATGTCAGCCACCTTGACGGTGGGGTAGCCGTCCACCACGTCGCCGCGGAAAACGCCGCCGCGGGTGTGGGGATTCCGATAGTAGAAGCCGCCTTCCACCTGCCGTTCCGACCAATTGCCGAAGGCATACGCCTCGGCACCGCCGACATCCATGCCGAGGTTGCCGAAGATCTTGAAATCGTCGGTGTAGCGCGGGGCGCCCCAAATCTGCGCCGCGGGCCGGCGCACGTCGATGTTGCCGGCACTGATGAGCCCCTGCGCGTCGGCGCGCTGCTCGCTGCGGCTGGTGGGGTCGGTCTCCTTCCACTCGAAGCTGAAGTTGGCAAAGCCGGCGTCCGTCATGGGCATGCCGATGTTGCCGGCGATGGTGACGGCGTTGCCGTCGCCCATGTAGTGGTCGCCGTACTTGACGTCCAGCGTCGCGCCTTCGGTGTCCTCGCGGATGACGAAGTTCATGATGCCGGCGATGGCGTCGGAGCCGTATTGCGCCGAAGCGCCGTCCCTCAAGACCTCCAACCGATCGAGCGCAATGGCGGGAATCGCAGAGATGTCCGGTCCTTGCGAGCCACCGGAGATGCCGGAGCCAAGCAGCGCGATCACCGCAGCCCGATGCCGACGCTTGCCGTTGACCAGCACGAGGGTAGCGTCGGGGGCGAGACCGCGCAGCGTTGCCGGGCGGATGAACGTGGCGGCGTCGCTGATCGGTTCCTGGCTCACGTTGTAGGAAGGCACGAGGCTCGCCACCAGCGAATCCATATTGGAATCGCCTTGGGCAAAGTCGTTGCCGTCAATCACGTCCACGGGAACGGGCGAATCCGCTGCCGAACGGTCTCGCCGTCGGGAACCGACAACGGTGAGCTCCTCAACCAGGTTAGGGTCTGCTTGCTCCACCTGCGGCTCGGAGTCTTGGCCAACGGCTGGAGCCGCTAGCGCCACCGCGAGAACCAACGCCATCGGCACAGACGTGCCGAGCCCGTTAATGACTTTCCATTTCATCTTCTCTCCCCAAAATGAAGCAGACTTGAGGCCACGCGCAACTATACGCCGCATCCACCACATGGCCAAGCGCCTCGCGCATGGAACCAATGCGGAACGAACCCGCGAAAGACACGCCACGCTACGCTTCTCGTCTAGGTTCCCTGTGACATTGATCCCCTATCCGTGCTGCTGCGTTTGTAAACCACTTGGAGTTGCTCGACACTCCGGTACAGCCATTTTGGAGAACAACCATGCCGGATCTCGCAGCTCTCAACTGGTGCGCCATTATCGCGGCCACCGTTGCCGCCTTCGCTTTGGGCGGACTGTGGTACGGACCGATGTTTGGCAAGGCATGGCTGGTGGCGCTTGGCAAGGAGGAAGGCGACATCGAGCCGTCGCCAAGGCCGTTCGTGATCGCCGCCACCGCCACCCTCGTCACCTGCGTCGTGGTGGCCGCGCTGATGCAGTCACTGGGGCTGTCGGGGTTGCTGGCGGGTGCGGTGTTCGGCCTTGTCGTCGGCGCCGGCCTCATCATCACCGCCACCGCCACAGATAGCGCCTTCTGCCGCTCTAGCCTCAACCTGTGGCTGATCCAGAGCGGCTACCACGTCGCCTACTGCGTGCTGATGGGCGGCATCATCGGAGTTTGGCAATAGCACCCATCCGCCCGCGGCATTATTGGCGGTGCCGGCACGGGCGCCCATGCGTCGCCCATCTTGGCGTTCGCTCAACGGAACGCTGGCAAGACGTCTCTCGCGAAGCGGGCGGTGTAGTCGTCGGGACCGGTGGGTTCGGTGGGCATTGGGTGGGGCACCACGATGTCGATGCCGAGGTTCCAACTCTCGATCTCGCGCAGCTTGGCGATGATCGCGTCGGCATCGCCGTGCAGAGCGAAGGCGTCCACAGCGTCATCGCCGAGAAACGCAACCGCATCGCCCGCCGCTTCGAGGTCCCTCGCATGGTGGAAGTCGGGCCAGACGCGGCGCTTCAGTTCCGCCACCGACACGCCGTTCCAAGCGACCGCGCAGGTGTCGAACAGCATCGGCGAGTATTCGTAATAGCCGGCGGCGATTGCCCGGCCGATGCGACCGACGCGGCCTGCAGCCTCCGCTGGCGACTCGCTGTCGGACACCAGCACCGTGTGGAAGACGCAGCCGATGCCAACGCTGGCAGGTTTTCGGCCCGCTTCCTCCGCCCCTTCCCGCACGAGACCCACCGCATGGACAAGGTTGGCTCGATGCACGCCCACGCGGATGAAGACGCCGTCCGCCACCGCGCCGGCCATGCGCAGCGTGCGCGGCCCGCCAGCGGCAATCCAGACCGGCACCGGTGCCGCATGGCGCAGGCGTGCGGGGCGCGCGGCGCCCACTTCCAACCGCTCGCCAGCCAAGAGCCGGCGGATCACCTGCACGGATTCGGCGAGCTCAGCCACTGTGGCCGGCTTGCGTCCCATCAGACGCACCGCCGTGTCCCCCACGCCGATGCCAAGCCAGACTCGCCCCGGTGCCAGTGCATCCACCGTGGCGATGGAGCCGGCGATTACCGCCGGCTGGCGCATGATCGGGTTCTCGATCAAAGGGCCAAGCCGGATGCGCGTCGTGTTTTGCAGCGCCGCCGCCAGCATGACGTATGGGTCCCGCGCGAGCAGCGGCGAGGAGGGGATGAAGCCATAATCCCATCCGAGCGACTCAAGCCTCCGCGCGTCCTCCGCAAACGCCGCTGGCGAGGTCATGTCGAGCCGGTTGAGACCGAAATGCATGGGGTGCGATGCTTGGCGGATGAGCCCCCACCATAGCAGGCGGCCCCCCACCAACGGGCTCCGCCGGTGCATCGCCACATGAAAGTGGTGCAGGTTTTGCCGGCATTGCAAGGCGGCGGGGTCGAACGTGGCACTTTGGAAATCGCGGGTGCGCTGGTAGCCGGCGGGCACGAGTCACTGGTGCTTTCCGCCGGGGGCCGGATGGTGGCGGAGCTTGAGAGGTCCGGGAGTCGCCACGTCACCTGGCCCTTGGGGCGGAAGCATCCAGCCGTGGCCCTGGAAGTGCGGCGGCTGCGACGCTGGCTGGCGCGCGCGCGACCCGACATCCTCCACGTTCGTTCCCGGGTGCCGGCATGGCTCTGCTGGCTGGCGTGGCGGCGGATGGCGCAGGGCCAACGTCCCCGCTTCGTCACCACCCTCCATGGGCTGCACTCCGTCAGCCCGTTCAGCGCGGTCATGGCGCGGGGCGAACGGGTGATTGTGGTGTCGGATACGGCCAAGCGCTATCTGCTCGACAATTACGTCCGCCCCGGCGCCCCGGCGCTGCGACGCACCCGGCTGACGATGGACCGCGTGCAACGCATCTACCGAGGCATCGACCCGAGTCGCTACCATCGCGGCTACCGCCCGTGCGACGGATGGCTTGCGGACTGGCAGCGGGACTTTCCGATCCTGCAGGGGCGCCGCATGGTGCTGCTGTCGGGACGCCTGACGCGCCTCAAGGGGCACGAGGACTTCCCGATCCTCATGGAGCATCTGTGCGAACGGCACCCCGACGCCATCGGCGTGGTGGTGGGTGGCGAAGAAGAGCGGAGCCGTGCCTATGCGGCATCGATTCGCGACGCCTCGCCCGGCATCGTTTTCACCGGCCACCGCACCGATCTGCGTGAAATCATGGCCGCTGCAAGCGCTGTAGTGTCGTTGTCGAACCGGCCGGAGTCCTTTGGTCGGGTGGCGCTCGAGGCGCTGTCGCTGGGCGTGCCTGTGGTGGGCTATGACCACGGCGGCGTGGCGGAAATCCTCGAGCAGGTGTTCCCTGAGGGACGCGTGCCGACTGGTCGCCCGGCCGAAGCGGCGAACCGACTCGCTTCCATGTTCGATGACGAAGCCGGTGCCAGGTCGCGCATTCGTGACCACGATTTCACGTTGCAGCGTATGTGCAGGCAGACGCTGGCGCTGTATGAGGAACTGGCGGCAAACGCATGGAAGCGCTGATCGGCCTTGGGGTGCTGGGCCTCGCCTTGGCGGCGGTGTCCCTTCGCTTTGCCTGGTGGCGGCCTCGGGTACCCGAAGAATGCCCCCGTGTGCTGATGTACCACATGGTGCGAGAGGCCATTCCCGGCGCCAGGTTCAACAAGCTGCGCGTGCCTCCGGTGATGTTCGCCAGGCAGGTCGCATGGCTGAGGGAAAACGGCTGGCACTTCGCCTTCCTTTCGGAACTGGGGCAGGACGATTTGCCGCCGAAGACGGTCGCCATCACCTTCGACGACGGCTACCGGGACAACCTCTTGGCGGCGCAACCAATCCTGGCGCAACATGGCGCCAAGGCAACGCTGTTTCTGGTGATGGATCGTCACGACGTGGACTGGTCCGTGGCGCGCAAGGCGCATCACGACGAAGGCGAGCTCATGCACGAAGAGAAGCTGAGCGATCCGGAAGTCATGCAGATGCTCGCGTCGGGGCTGTGGGAGATCGGCGCCCACTCGGTCAGCCACTCGCCGCTGCCTGCCTTGGACCGGGGCCGCAAGCGCGCCGAGATCGTTGGCGGGCGCGAGGCACTCGAGGGCAAGTTCAGCGTGCGCGTGCAATCGTTCGCCTATCCTTTTGGCCTCTTCGACGAGCAGGATGTGGCGTTGGTGGGCGAGGCTGGCTACGCCTTCGCCGTCACCACCGAACCCGGCATCAGCCGCGATCTCAAGGCCGAGGCACTGCGCCTGAAGCGCGTCAAGGTAAGTGGGGTCGAAGGCATGTTCGCCTTCCGGCTGCGGATGTCCACAGGTCATCGTGGCGCGAAGGGGTAGCGACTTGCCGAGCCGCATGTTTTGGAGTTGCCACCCCGGCAGGGCCCGTCTCGCGGGGAGGTGGCTGGTTGCACCTTTTGGCCCTTGGTCTCTTCGCCTTCGGCGCGAGGAGCGTGATGGGACGTCGCTTCGAGGCGCGTCACACCGCGCCATCCGGCCGGCACGTTGGTGTTGGCTCGACTTCGAGACACATCCTCGGCCTATCAGCATGTTCCGCTCAAGGCCCCCGCCCCTCGCCAAAATGACTCTGCTGGCCGTTGCCCTGCTGGCGCCGATGGCGGCGGCCAAGAACCTGCACTACGACGCCCGCGTCGGCTGGTTTGACGCTGGCGCCATCAACATCACCTTCGCGCAGGATGGGGACCATTACGAGCTGTCCGGATCGGTGCGCGTGCGGGGCGCCATCGCCAAGCTCGTGCGCTGGCGAGGCTGGTTTGCGGCAACCGGGGAGTTCGACGGCGATTGGCCCCGCACCGACGCATACCTCCTGATGGAGGAAAACCGGGGCGAGCGCGAGGTGTTGCTGTCGCGCGGCGGTCGCACCGTGTTGCATGGCAGCCACCGCGACTCCGAGGAACTCGAAGGTCCCCCCGGCTCGGACATCATGTCGGTGCTTTTTCTGGCCCCGCACTGCCTCGACGGCGCGGTGGTTCACGACGGCGAGGACCCCTATCGCATCCGCCTACGCGACGCAGCACCCGTTCAGATCAAGCAGCCTCAGCCTTGGTATTCGGGTGCGGGATTGCGCTGCGACTACGACTTTCGCTATCGCGACGGCAGCACCCGCCGGGTATCGCTTTGGGTGGCCGATGTGCAGGGCGAGCCGTGGCCGGTTCGCATTCGCGTGCGCGTGCCGCTAAGGCCTGACGGCCTCTTGCGGTTGCGCGTCGATGCCGACGGCGGTGATGATGCGGCGTCATCAGTCACACCGTTGCCACGACAAGGCAAGGCGCTTTTGATGTTACATACGCACCGCCGCCTCGACATGGCGACGCGTGACGTGCCGCGTCACCATCCGTTTAGCCCCTCCGGCTGAAGGCTCCCCCATGAAGCTCGGTGTTCTCGACCAATCCCCCATCGCCCGAGGCGAAGACGCGGCGCAGGCGCTCGCGAACACCACCGCCCTCGCCCGCCGCTGCGACGAACTCGGCTACCACCGCTATTGGGTGGCGGAACACCATGCCTCCGATTCCCTCGCCAGTTCCTCGCCGGAAATCCTCATCACCCGTCTCGCCGGCGAGACCAAACGCATTCGCGTCGGTTCCGGTGGCGTGATGCTGTCGCACTACTCGCCGTTCAAGGTAGCGGAGAACTTCCGCTTGCTGGAGACGCTCTATCCCGGCCGGATCGACCTCGGCATCGGTCGGGCACCCGGCAGCGACGGCCTCACGGCGGCGGCCTTGGCCTACGGCAACACCCTCGGCATCGAGTACTACCCTGCCAAGGTGAAGGACATGATCGCCTGGGTGACCGACAGCAAGCCGCTGACGCCAGCATTTCAGAAACTGAAGGTGACCCCCCGCCCCGCCACGGTGCCGGAGGTGTGGATGCTCGGTTCGAGCTTCGACAGCGCCGATTATGCAGCCCGATTCGGCCTCGCCTTCTCCTTCGCCCACTTCATCGCCCCGGAACCTACCGTGCGCGCCATGCAGCGCTACCGGGAGACGTTCCAAGCGGAGCATCTCGCGAAGCCGCAAGCTTCCGTCGGCGTCTTTGCCATTGCATGTGAGGACGAGGAACAGGCGGAACTCTTCCTCAAGATCCGCGAACTGCAGCGCATCCGCCGCGATCAGGGCCGTCACGGCCCGCCGCCGACGCCCGAAGAGGCCGCGTCCTATCCGTTTTCGGAAGAACAGCTTGCCGCAGGGCGCAGTCGCCGCTCGCGCCAAATCGTCGGCACGCCAGCCGTGGTGAAGCAGGAGATCGAGGCGCTAGCTGCCGAATGCGGCGCCGACGAGGCGATCGTCCTCACCATCACGCCGACTTTCGCCGATCGCCTGCGCTCCTACGAACTGTTGGCCGAAGCGTTTGGGCTTGGGTAGCTGACCCGAGCCAGCGCCCCACGGAGTCCTGTCCCACCGCACGTTGGCCGGAACGTCTGATTCGGCACCTTGGCTTGAGATCAATCCTTCAGAAGTCCCAGCCGACGAAGGGCGACGGGAGTCGCAGCACGCGATCCAGTGAGTGCAGCAAGGCCTCGTCTGCAGCGAGATCGTCTGTGAGCGTCAGGCTTGAGGCCGGACGGACCCCCATCCACATGCGGCTGAAGGCGCCCACCGAGGCATTCAGCGTGGGTAGGCCGGGGGCGTGGCCCGGCTCGGCGGCGGACGATTCGCCGAGCGTCACGGTGTAGTCGCCGGCGGTTCCGCGCCAGCCCTGTCGGCTGCCCAGGAAGCCCTCCACAGGATCGGTGAGGGTGAGGTTGAAGCGCAGCGTTTCCGCGTCGAGGCAGGTCCCTGCAAGGCACTTCGCCACGTCCAGCATCCGCAGTTGCCACCACGCATCCGCGCTTTGGTAGCTCTCGTGCTTGGAGCCTTGCGACAAGCCCCGATTGCGGAACGGCTGGCGCAGCAAGTCTTGGAACTGGATCTCCGGGGGCTCCTCCATTTCGACGGTGGAGACCTGATCGCCGAGCGCGGCGATGGCTGCAAGGAGCTCGAACAACTGCTCGTCGTTTTGCCACGCCATGAGCGTGATCCGGTAGGGGCCGTGCTCGTCCTTCGCCTCACCCCAGAAGAAGTGCGACAGCGTGCCGCCGGGTCCGTCCTCGTAGCCAAGGCCGAACCACTCATGCTCCGGCATCATTTCCAAGCCCTCGAGACGTTCCGCGGTGGTGAGATTGACGCCGCCGTGACCACGCCGGCGATCCATCATCGCCCCATGCACGTCGCGCCAGCGCGAAGGGCCGACACGCACTGGCGGGCGCGACATCTTCGGTACTTGCAGCGTTGCCGGATCGAAGCGAAAGTGGTTGACGTAGCTGCCGGTGCCGAAACCGACACGGTTGTAGAAGCCCTGCTCGAACATGCCGAGGGCCGACACGGCAGCGCCAGACTCCGCCTGCCGCGCCAGGGTCTCGGCGGTGAGCTTCGCCGCCGCTCCGAGCCGCCGGGCCACGTGGCTGGTGGTGACCGCCGCCACGACGCCAAGCCCCAAATCGGCATTGCCGTGGCGGATCTGCCCTGGGGTGGACATCACGGCGCATTCCGCGCGGCCATGCACCGGCAGCACAATGCAGTCGTTCACGCGGATGAGACCGCGCATGGCGTCCGTCTCATCCTTGTCGTCGCTGATCCAGCCGCATTCGATCCAGATGCGATGCACCGCCTCGAAATCGCGGGCTTCGTCGTAGTCTAGGATTTCCATTTCCACCATCCTGTCCTTCATTCTCCGTCCCTAACGCCGATAGGCGCTTTTCTCTTGGGAACTCCCTGTCAGCGCCTTCCGGGGGCGACCCACACGGCTTCCGGGCAGGGCGACGCATGCGTCGCCCCTACGGAAAGCGTCCATGTTCGGGTGCCCCCCTTCATGTGCTAGGGAACGCAGAATGCCTACCCTCCGAGGCACGTCGCCAAGGTAGCGTAGGGGTGATCCTTGTCCTCGCCCCTACGAACGCCTTCAAGCGCCGTACTTCGCCTTTGCCTCCCTCCGCCTTGCATGAAGCACCGGCTCGGTGTAGCCGTTCGGCTGCTCCATACCCTTGAAGACGAGATCGCAGGCCGCCTGAAAGGCCACGCTGTCGTCGAAGTCCGGCGCCATGTTGCGGTAGTCGTCATCGCCCTCGTTCTGGCGGTCCACCACCGCTGCCATGCGCCGCATGGTCTCCCGCACCGCGTCCTCGCTGACGACGCCGTGATGCAGCCAGTTGCAGATGTGCTGGCTGGAGATGCGGCAGGTGGCGCGGTCTTCCATCAGGCCCACATCGTTGATGTCCGGCACCTTGGAGCAGCCGATGCCCTGATCGACCCAGCGCACGACATAGCCGAGGATGCCCTGGGCGTTGTTGTCGAGCTCGCGGGAGATGTCTTCGGTGGAGAGGTTCTCCCCGGCCAGGAGCGGGATGGTGAGGATGTCGTCCACGTCGGCGCGAGCGCGCGAGGCAAGTTCCTCCTGCCTCCCGGCCACGCTCACTTCGTGGTAATGGAGTGCATGCAGCGTCGCCGCCGTCGGCGAAGGCACCCAGGCGCAATCCGCCCCGGCGGTGGGATGGTTGGCCTTGGTGTTCAGCATCTCCAGCATCTCGTCGGGCTTGGGCCACATGCCCTTGCCGATCTGCGCCCGGCCGGGAAAGCCGGTGGCGAGGCCGGCATCCACGTTGGCGTCTTCGTACGCGAGAATCCAGCGCTCCTGCTTCATCGGTTCCTTGCGCACCATGGCGCCCGCGCGCATGGAGGTGTGGATTTCGTCGCCGGTGCGGTCCAGAAAGCCCGTGTTGATGAAGACGATGCGCTTGCGCGCGACTCGGATGCACTCGCGCAGGTTGAGGCTGGTGCGGCGCTCCTCGTCCATCACGCCCACCTTGAGCGTGTTGCGGGCGAGCCCCAGCACGTCTTCCACCCGGTCGAAGAGTTCGCACGTGAAGGCCGTTTCCTCGGCGCCGTGCATCTTCGGCTTGACGATATAGACACTGCCGGCGCGGCTGTTGCGGTGGCGGCCCAGCGCCTTGAGGTCGTGCACGGCGCAAAGGCTCGTAACCGCCGCGTCCATGATCCCCTCGAACACCTCGTTGCCGTCCGCATCGAGGATCGCGTCGCTGGTCATCAGATGGCCGACATTGCGCACCAGCAGCAGGCTGCGTCCCGGCAAGGTCAATTTGCTGCCGTCGGCGGCGGTGAACTCGCGGTCGCCCACCAGCACGCGATGCACCGTTTCGCCGCCCTTCTCGAAGGTCTCGGACAGCGTTCCGGTCATGAGCCCGAGCCAGTTGCGATAAACCGCCGTCTTGTCATCGGCATCCACGGCTGCAACCGAGTCCTCGCAGTCCTGGATGGTCGTGACGGCAGATTCCATCACCACGTCCTTGACACCGGCATGGTGCGCCGCGCCGACGTTGTGCTGGCGGTCGATCTGGATGTCGATGTGCAGGCCGTTGTGGCGGAGAAGGACGGACGACGGCTCGCCTGGCGCCTCGCCAGCAAACCCGGCGAACTGCGCCGCGTTGGCGAGGCCCACGGTGCCGTTCGACGTGTCCGCAAGCAGCTTGAAGCCTTCGCCGTCCCTTTCGACTCGATACGCGGACACATCGGCGTGGCTGGCGCCATCGAGCGGTACCACGGCACCGAGGGATTGGTCGGCGCGGGCGATCACCAGTTCGCCCCGCGCCGGGTTGTAGCTCGTCCCCTTCTCGCGTCCCGGCGACTCGGGGATGATGTCGGTGCCGTAGTAGGCATCGTAGAGGCTGCCCCAGCGGGCATTGGCCGCATTCAAGGCGAAACGGGCGTTCATCACCGGCACCACGAGCTGCGGCCCGGCCGTCGTTGCGATTTCGGGGTCCACATTGGCGGTCTCGATCTCGAAATCACCCCCCTCGGGCACGAGGTAGCCGATCTCGGTGAGGAACGCCTTGTAGGCAGCGGCATCATGCGTCTGGCCGCGACGTTCGAGATGCCAGGCGTCGATCTCGGCCTGCAACTCGTCGCGTGTAGCCAAGAGGGCGCGGTTCTTCGGGGCCAGGTCGCGGACGATGTCGGCAAACCCCGACCAGAACGCATCCACCTCGACGCCCGTGCCCGGCAGCGCCTCCTTCTCGATGAACTCGTCCAAAACCCGCGCCACGGCCAGTCCCGAACGCTGCACCCGATCCGTCATGTGACCCTCCACTGGTAGCTTCGCATCCGCCCACATCGGGGCTGCAATCGCAGGGCACGATGAAACGGCGTGCCGCGCGGGGCGCGTAGAATACGCCGCTTTCCGGGTTCGCTGCCGCCTGAATGCGTTTCGAGTTGCCAGACATCGACGAAATGACCGACGATTTCGTCAGCCGAGGCATTGTGGTGCTTGGCCCGGAGCACCTCGGCGTGCCGATGGAACTCCACGAGCGCATCTACGAACAGGAAAAGGCCGCCTTTCACGCCAAGCGCTACATCACCACCTCCCTGATCCCCGATGTGCTCGAAGTGCTGAAGGCGCCGGGCGTCGTGGCGGCGTGCGACGCACTGGTCGGCGAGAACTGGGCCATCTTGCCGTTCACCCACAATGCGCCGTTCGTCAGCGGTGGGCGCGACCAGCACTGGCACAAGGACGACAACGGCCCGTACAACGCTCGCCGCCACCGCCACCACCATGCCGTGCAGATCGAGATGCTCTACTACCCGCAGGCGGTGGCCCAGGACATGGGCCCTACCGCAACCGTGCCCTACTCGCAGTACTGGACCTTCAACCACGAGGAGAACCACGACAACTTCGCCGGTGCGGATCACCTCGACTTCGCCTATCAACTCAGTGGCATGGAAACCCAACCTGCCAGCGGCCCCCGGTCGCGCTACGCCGACGACGACATCGTCCATCGCCGCACCGAACACGACCGCAGGATGCGAGACGCGGTGGGAGCCCTGGAGTGGCCTCTCAACAAACCTTGGGAAGCTGCGCCGCTCAAGGCCGGAAGCGTCGTTATCTATTCCCACAACCTCATCCACCGCGGCAACCATCGGCGCGACGACTGGCGCACCTGGAAGGACAACCCGCGCTTCATGTGGCGTTTCTGGCTCTATCGCACGACGGAGCCCACGGGCAAGCCAGCGCCCTGGCAAATGCCGGGCAAGGACGCGCTGACGGGCTTGGACCGCAGCAACGCACCCGAAGACTTGCGCGAGGTGTGGCGCCATCAAAGCCATTGGCTGCGATCCGGCAGCGCGCCTAGGGCCACCGACACCGGCGATGGGGAGGTGGCGCCTGAAGAGTTGGCAACCCGCTTGCGCCACAAGGACGACCGTGGCGAACCGGTCCGCATTGGCGCAGCTTACCGCTTGGCCGCGGGCGCCGACTCGGCCTTGGCCGCACGAATTCTCGGCGGGGCGCTTCGGGACGAACGCGAGAGCGTCCGCCGGGCCGCGGTCTATGGACTTGCCGCGCTCGGGTCTCCGGCCACCGACACGCTTCTCGACGCCAGCCGCTCCGCAGCCAAGTGGGTGCGCAAAGCTGGCACCTTCGGCCTCGGCGAAGCCGGCGCCCTGCGCGCGGATGTGCTGGAGGCCCTTGCCGAACGCCTGCGCCAAGACGCGTCCGTGTATGTGCGCTCGGTGGCGGCGGATGCACTCGGCAGCTTCGGCCGCCGCGCCGTTGCCGCGGGACGTGGCCCCGAGCTAATGCCTGCGGTCCTCGATGCGCTGATCGAGAGCCTCGGCCGAGAGGAGAACCGGCTGGCGATGGATCGGGCGCAGAACCGAAGCATCAAGCTGGTCCGCCCCGCCGACGAGAGCGATGTCTGTGAAGGCATCGGCATCGACTATCAAGTGCCGCGCTATGCGCCCGTGCGCTCCGTGGTGCGGGAAAACGCACTCTCAGCCACGGTGACGCTATGCTCCCACGGCGCCGCGCTCGCCGGCCAAGTGCTCGAACGCCTGATCGAGTCGCTCACGGACATCGTGCGCGAGGAACGCAATGTCTTCTGCGTTGGCCTGGCGATGGATGCTCTCGCTCGGCTCGCACACCTGCACCGCACATCGGTCGAACCCGTCGCAATCGCGCACCTTCGCGCCGAGCTTCCGACCATCCTCGCCGCCTCACCCATCATTTGTTGGGACGCCCTCGGTCGCGTGGGCCTGTCGCCCCCGGCGGCAAGCGACGCGCAGCGAACCCCGGAAGTGCCATTCCTCAAGCAGGCGCGTGCCAAAGCGTGACCCGCCGCCGGAAGGTGGCACCATGGGCGACGACCCGCCCGCAAAAGGGGACGGGAAGGTCGCTCCGCTGCGCTTCCGACTCGCAGCGATGCTCTACGACGCCCTCATCGTCCTCGCCATGTGGATCTTCACGATCGTCCTGCTCGTCACGCTCACAGGCGATGCAGTCATCGGGGCATGGCTGCAAAGCCTGCTCTTCCTCGAGCTCTACGCGTTCTTTACTCTCTCCTGGACTCACCGAGGCCAGACCATCGGCATGCTCGCCTGGCGGCTCGAACTGCGCACAGAGGGCCGCTTCACGCCCGCCAAGGCGCTCTGCCGATTCGTCGGCGGTCTCCTCTCCCTGCTCACCCTGGGCCTCGGCCACGCCTGGATGTGGTTCGACCCAAAGCGACGCACTTGGCCGGACCGCTTCTCGGACAGCGCCGTGGTACGGACTCCACGACCTGACCCGTAGCAATTCCCAAGGCGTTGCGCTATGTCAGTTTCGGCGCGGCGCTGGGCCCGGACGGTAGGGAACATGACCGCCAGCCGCTTTCATGCAGCTCGCCGCACCAGCGCCCCGCCCACGAGCCAGCACGCGGCTATGGGGATTGCCACTGCGAGCCAAGGAGGGAAGTCCACCACCACGGCCATCGGCGCGAACAGTTCGCCGAGATAGTTGAAAGCGAGGCCGCCGGCGATGCCCACCGACAGGCGCGCGCCCATGCTCACTTCACGCAGAGGGCCGGCGACGAAACCCAGCGCCAGCCACACCAGACCCAGCACCGCCACGGGCTGCAGCACCTTGCTCCACCACGCGACGCCGTGGCGGGAAGCGTCAAGCCCCTCGCGTTCCATGTAGTCGATCTGACGCGCCAGTTCCGCCACCGACATGCGACCAGGGTCGAGCAGCGACTTGACGTTCAAGAGCTCCGGGTCCGCGCGCGTGCGCCACGGGAGAGTGTCGTAGGCGCGCACCACCGTCGCGCCGGGGTCGAAGTCGAACCGCGTCTCGTGAACGTCGTGCAATAACCAGCCCGCCTCTTGGTCACCACCGCGACCCGCGTCGCCAAGGAAGGTTGCATAGGCGGCGCGACGGCTGAAGACGAGATTCCTGTCCTCGTCGACGCGGAACTGTCGCACGCCGACGAGACGGTCGCCGCCTCCATAGCCGTCGATGTACGTATAGAGCAGACCCTCCCGGTGCCAGCGCCCAAAGGGAACGTGTCCGCTGGAGGCTTCCACCCCAGCACCTCGCGCCGCCTCGAACTTCACCGCCGCTCCCGCTTCCTCCCCCGGCCCGGCCACCGCCTCGCCAAGCCACTGACCCGCAGCCAAGAGCGCTGCCACCGGCAACGCCGACGCCCCAAACAAGCGCACGAGCGAAATCCCGGCAGCGCGGTATGCCGTCAACTCGCCGTGGTTCGATAGCACTCCGAGCCCCACCAGCGCACCGATGAACGCGGCGTAAGGCACCAGCTCCACCACACGCCCTGGCGTCGTGTAGGCAACATAGAGCAGCGCATGGAATGGCGTGTAGCCGACGCCGCGGTCCTGCAACTCCTCCACCAACGCAAACAGCGTCACCAGCGTCAGAAAGCACGCCAATGTCACCAGCACCGCCAGCAGGACGGCGCGGCCCACGTGGCGGTCCATGCCGCCGCCGATCATCCGGCGTTGGCGGAGCTGCCCTCGGTCAGCACTCCGCTTGCATCCTGAAACTGCAGCTCGTGCAGCGTGTAGTAGATGCCGCGCCGGGCAATGAGCTCATCGTGCGTGCCGAGCTCTGCCACCCGGCCATGGTGCAGCACCAGCACCCGGTCGCACTCCTGAATGGTCTGCAGGCGGTGGGCGATGACGATGGACGTGCGGCCCTCGGTGAGGCTGTGGATGGCATCCTGGATCAGGAGTTCCGTCGCCGTGTCGATGCTGGCGGTGGCTTCGTCCAGCACCAGAATCTGCGGCTTGCGCGCAAGCACCCGCGCGAACGCCAGCAGTTGTCGCTGGCCTTGCGAGAGATTCTGGCCCCGTTCGGCGAGGCGCGTGTCATAGCCCTCCCGCAAGTCGCGAATGAAGCCGTCGGCATTGACCATCTGCGCAGCATCGATCGCCTGTTCGCGGGAGATGGCCGGGTCGTTCATGGTGATGTTGTCGAGCACCGTGCCGGAGAAAATGTGGAAGTCCTGCAGGACGATGCCGAGGCGGCGCCTGAGGTCGCTGCTCGCGATGTGGTTCACATCCACAC
>VXSY01000110.1:144841-150094 GCA_009837725.1 Gammaproteobacteria bacterium
CATCCACACCGTCGAGAAAGACCATGCCGTCGTCGAAGTCATAGAAACGCGCCAGCAGGCGGATCAACGTGCTCTTGCCAGAGCCGGTGGGGCCTACTACGGCCAGCTTCTCGCCGGGGCGAATGGTGAACGAGACACCATGCAGAACCGGATCGCCCATGGCGTATCGAAAGCGCACGTCGCGGAACTCCACTTCGCCTTGCAGCCGCTCCGGCATTGCCACGGGTCGCGCCGGCTCCTTCTGGCTCTCGTCCCAGTCGAGCGCCTGGAAGATCCGCTCGCCCGACGCCATGGAGCGGAACAGCGTGTTGAACTGCTGCCCCAAGGCCACCACCGGCATCACCAGCATGTTGATGAGCTGCGTGAACAACACCATCGAGCCAAGCGAGATTTCCTCCTGCACCACCTGTCCGCCGCCGTACCACACCACCACCGCCGTGGCGATGCCGATGAGGCTGTGGTTGAAGGCGTCGTAAGTGACCTCAAAGCCGATGGCGCGGAACTCCTGGCGGCGGTTGTCGCGGTTCAGCTCGCCGTATTGCTCCCGGTTCAGTTCCTGGCGCCCAGAAAGTTGTACCACCTCCATGCCCACGAGGTTTTCCTGCATGAACTGGTTGAGCGCCGACACGGAGTTGCGTATGCGACGGAATATGTCGCGCATGACGCGGCGAAACCAATACGTGGCCACCGCCGCCAGCGGCACCGCCAGCAGCACCGCACCGGTCAGTTCGCCGCTGATGTGCAGCAGCAGGAAGAGCGCCAGCACGAAGGGCACGAACTCCCCGGCGATCATCCCGAACCCGGTGATGAGGGAGAAGAGATTCTCGATGTCGTTGGTGGCGCGGGTCATCACCCGGCCGATCGCCACATGGTCGTAGAACGAGGCCGGCTTGCGCTCCAGACTCGCAAACAGGTCAAGCCGCAAGTCACGCAAGGCCTTGAGGGCGCTGCTCACCAGCGTCAGCCGGTGCGCCAGCATCAGCACGCCGTTGGCGAGCACCAAGCCGAAGAAGAGCAGCCCCGCCACCATCAGCGGACTGAGGTCCAGCGCCTCGGCGGTGCCGTAGGTGAAGTCGATCAGGCCGTAGTCGGGCAAGTCCGCACTCGCGGGGTCCGGCACCAGCAACGTGTCGATGACGACCCGCCCGGTGACCACCGGCGTCAGCACCACCGTGGCAGAGGCGGCAACCACCAGCACGAGGCTCACGAGCACCGTAATGCGGTAGGGCCTGAGCCAGCCGAGCAGACGCATCAGCAGGCGGAAGTTCAGCGCCTGGTGCGTGAGCTCGGCGTCGAAGGCTGCGTAGTCGGCCGCGGTCTTCGCGCTCATGCGCCCTCCAACGCCGCAGTCTGCCCCTGCTCCAAGTCCGCAATCAGCCGCTGGCGGCGTTCCTGGGCCGCGTCCTGATTGCTTTGCAGTCCTTCGAGATCCGCGTAATGACCGCCCAAGGCCAGGAGTTGCTCATGGGTCCCCGACTCGACGATGCGGCCTTCTTCCAGAACGAAGATGCGATCGGCATGGCGCACCGTGGACACTCGGTGGGATATCAGGAGCGTTGTCCGGCCGGCGCGCAGTCGCGTGAGCCCCCCGAGGATGCGTTCCTCCGTTTCGGTATCGACGCTCGAGAAGCAATCGTCCATCAGCAGGATCGGCGCCTCCCGGATCAATCCCCGGGCCAGCGTCGAGCGCTGCTTCTGGCCTCCGGACAGGGTGATGCCGCGCTCGCCAACCGCGGTCATCAGGCCGTCGTGGAACTCGCGGATTGCCTCCGACAGCGACGCCGCGTCGGCGGCATTCCAGATCGGTTCGTCCGCTCGCGTCGGATCGTCGTAAGTGAGGTTGGTACGCAGCGTTTCGGAGAACAGAAACGGGTCCTGCGGCACCATCGTCGCGGTGGCGCGCAAGCGGCTGATGGGGAAGTCGCACACATCGTGACCGTCGATGAACACCGTGCCACGCGGCGTGTCCACCAGCCGCACGACGCTGCGCAGCAACGTGGACTTGCCCGAACCCACGCGGCCAAGGAAAGCTACCGTCTCCCCCGGTGCGACATCGATATCCACATCCTCGAGCGCCGGCGTATCGGAGTCCGGGTGGGAATAGGAGAGATTGCGGAAGGTGACGCGGCCGGAGATGCCGTCCGGGATAGCGTCATTCGGGTTGTCGTCGATCTCGGGGCGATGGTCCAGAACCTCGTAGATGCGCTGCGCCCCCGCCGCGGAGGCGGTGAACATGGCCAGCGACATGCCGATCATCCGCACCGGCATGGTCACCATCATCATGTAGGCGAAGAACGCCACGAAGGTGCCCACCGTGATCTCTCCAGCCAGCGCCAGCGCGCCGCCATACACCATGATGATGACGGGAGAGACGGACGTGAGCAGCGGCATCACCAGATTCACCACGCCGTGGAACCGGCTGGCGCGATACACCATGTGGGCGTAGTGCGTGCTCACCTCGCCGAAGCGTTGGATTTCCTGATCCTCCCGCGCCAGCGCCTGCACCGCTCGTATGCCGTTGAAGTTCTCCTGCGCAAACGTGTTGACCGCTGCCATGGCCTCTTGCTGGTCGCGGTAGTAGGGGAACATCCAGCGCGACATGATGAATCCGAGCACCGCCACCAGCGGCAACGGAATCACAACCCACACCGTGAGCGCCGGCGACAGCGAGATCATGTAGTAGAGCCCCACCACGATGGTGAAGACAAAGACGATGATGTTCACCGCACCCCAGGAGACCACCTGCCGCACCATGCGCACGTCGTTGATGGCCCGGGACATGAGGTCGCCGGTGGAAAAGCGGTTGAAGAACATCGGCCCCTGGCGTTGGGTGTGGTCGAACAAGCGCTTGCGCAAGTCGTAGCAGACGGCGATGGACACACGCTGCATCACGGCGCGTGACCAGAGATGCACCACAAAGCGCGCAAGCACCAGCGCGAGGATGGCCAGTGTCGGCATCAGCAGGTTGGGTGCGACGGCGGGGTCGGCCAAGCTGTCGAAGGCCGTCTTGAGCAGCAGCGGCACCGCCGCCTCCAGCACGCGCCCGAGCAACATGCCAAAGAGCACGCTGCCGAGCACGTAGCGGTGGCGCAGAAGATAGGGCGTCAGCCGCTTCAGGTGCCCCAGATGCCGAAAGGTGGAACGCTCGCGCCGGAATGTAGGCTGGTAGCGACTCAAGTCCGGACGCTCGGCCTTTACGCCGTCGCCTCGTTTGGAGAATGTCGCCCTGCGCGTGGAAATGATCAGTCGCCGCCATAAAACCAAACATCATACTCCCGACCGAATCGTATCGAAGACCTATGAGCCTGCGCCGCAGAAAACCCACTGAGTCGAAGGAGGGAGCGAGCTTCCTTTCGCAGTTTTTCGCGCCAGCGAAAAACTGCCAGAGCGCCGCAAAGCGGCGCTAGGAGGCTGCGCCGTAGAAACGGCGCTGGCTCCTGGCCGTAGCTGCGAGCGAACGCGAGCACGAAGGCCAGCGGTTGCGAAGCAACTGCCGACGCGCTCGTAGAGGCGCTAGCGCGCCTACCGACCCTTGAAGTGTGCGGGGCGGCGCTCTCGGAACGAGGCTATGCCTTCGGCGAAGTCCTGGGTGTTGGCGGTGGTAGTGCGCATGCGCGGGATCTCGTCGAATGCGGCGCGTTCGCCTTGTTCGAGGTATACACCAGCGGCGCGTTTGATCTCCTGTACGGCGATGGGTGCACATTCGAGTATTTCGGCGGCGAGAGCCATCGCTCGATCGATCTGCGTGCCAGCTGCCACGACCTCTTGCACGAAGCCCAATTGCAGTGCTCGATGGGCGTCGAACTCATCGCCTCGGAGCAGGTGGTACATCGCGTTGCCCCACCCGGCGCGCTGGATGTATCGGACGTGGGCGCCACCGAAGACGGCGAGGCCGCGCTTCGGCTCCAATTGGGCGAAGCGGGTGTCGTCGGCCGCAACCACGATGTCTGCGGCCAGCGCCATTTCGATGCCGATGGTGAAGCAGATGCCCTGCACGGCCATGACCACGGGCTTGCCGCAGCGGCGTCGGATGGCAAAGGCATCGGGCCTGTCGTCGTTCCGGGCGCCGCCGCCATCGCGCATGGAACCGGCGAAGCGGGGTAAGTCCAAGCCGGCAGTGGTGTGCGGTCCTTGAAAGGTCACCACACCGACCCAGGCGTCGTCGGTGTCATCGAGTTCTGCGAGCGCGGTGGCAAGACCGTCGAACATCTCCGGCGTAAAGGCGCCCAGCTTGTCTGCACGGTCCACGTGGATGCGAAGCACGCGATCCGCAAGCGTCGTACGTACTGTGCCGGTGTCGGAAGCCATCTATGATTCCCCAACTATCCATTGCTGATTCGAGGCCGGAATCCTTGCATCCCGACACGTCTGGCGATCATAGCCAAGGTCCGAGACGGAGCAGAAAGTGGCTCGCCCTGTTGGGGTTGGCGATGGCGCTGCTCGGCTGTCGCGGCGGGCCGACGACAGACACCGTCGCGCCAACCGCCACCCCTCCCACCGACTGGTTCTGCGAAGCGACAGGAGCCGAATGGAACTGTGTGGAAGAGGAAGACGGCAAGGTTGCGTCGCGGCAACCCGCCGGTGCGCTTCGTCAGGACCCCGTTGCCGCCACGCGCAAGAGCATGGAGAGCGGCGAGGCTCGCATTGCAACTGCCGCAGCGGAACCAGCCACACAGGTCGGACAGTCAGGACGCGAGCAGCGAAGCGCCCCCGAGCCATCGCGCAGCAGGGCCGCGTTGCCTGGACGGCCGGCGCCCGGCCTCGCCAACCTGCACCGACACGCCGCCGAACCGAATCCGCCCGGCGAGCCATTCACCGGTGCCCGTGAGACCGACGACCCGGCCTACCGCCATCTCGCCTACCGACCTGATCGCGAAGTCCCCTTCACCGACCTGCCCGATGAGTTCTACGCGGTGCAGCTCCTGGCGCTCGCCTCGCCGGAGGCGGTGGAGAGATTTGTCGCTGCGGCCGGCGTGCCGGGCCTCGCTGCTGCCCGCGTCGAGCGCGAAGGGCGTTTGTTCTATGTCTTGCTGCTCGGCATCTATCGCAACCGACCCGACGCGATGCGTGCAGTGGAAAGTTCGCCCACGGCCCTCCGTCACCTAACCCCTTGGATCCGCCCCATGCACACCCTTAAGCAAGCCATGCTGCGAGCGGACCAACTCGCTGCTCCGCAGGGCAGCTCTTGACCGAGTCCCTGCGCTAGCGCGCTCTGCGAGCGCGTCGGCAGTTGCTTCGCAACTGCTGGCCTAC
>VXSY01000292.1 GCA_009837725.1 Gammaproteobacteria bacterium
GTGCGAGGGCGGGACGCCCTCGCCCCCAGGGCCCTCGCTTCGAGTCGAATTCGCCACGTATCGATGGGTTACGCGATTTGTTCCAGAGAGGGAAGACATCCTGCCTTCCCTCCGAACTAGGTGCGCGCCAGCCACCTCCCGAACTGCTGTCTCGTGACGCCGAGGCCGGCGAGCCGTGCAGGTGACAGTTGGGTCAAGTCCTCGCGAATGGTGGTCAGGAAGTGATCCCTGCTTTCTGGTGGCACTTGTGCCGGCGCGTCGCTCTCAAGATATGCCTCCAAGGCGTCGCCGGTCAGCAACTCGCGGACGATGTGGGCGACCATCCGCCGACGCTGCTGGCGGTAGCGCACCCGAATCTCGTCGAAACCCAATGCCTGGGCGGTGGCGTTGTACTCCATGCAGGTTCGAAAGTAGGAGGCCCGGTACAGGTCGGCGATGGGGCCGGTGTCGTTCAGTTCGTACACCGCGACGATGGCCGACGCGTAGTCGTCTGTTGCAACGGAATTGAAAGACAGCGGCACCAGATTGTGTCGCACCAGCGGGATGTTCGCGCAGAGCCTCGACGTGCGCTTGTTGACATCCGCGAACGCCTGAACGTAAGCGATGTGAACGAGCAGGAATAGACTCTGTTCGAACGGATCGTCGATCTCCGAGGCCTTGCTGGTGACCGCCGTCATCTGGCTCGCCAGGCGATCTTGGCCTTCTAGCGGCACGAAGGTGGACCCGTCGACGCGAACGCCATAGTCGCGGATGCCTCCGGCGTGCTGAGGCGGCACCAGGCCGTCGGACAGCAAGTAGTGGAGCGTCAGAACTTCGTCGTAGGTCACCTCGATGCTTGCCGCACGGTCCACGAGGTGGCGTATCGCCTCCTTGTGGTTGAGGATCATGGTGGTCTCCTCGTCGAGCCTTCCATCGGCGCTGGCCCCCTCCATGACCAGTCGCTGCGTATCGAGCAGGGAGTAGGTGTTGCCCTCGAGCCGAGAGGAGTTGTACGACAGGTCAATGAGCAGCCGACTGTAGATGCGCTTCGCATACGTGCCCGCTGGCTCGCTGGACACCGTTCGGCGTCCGCGTTCCGCCATGCGAGTTCGGTCGGAATGGTGAAGATAGAACGTGCGATTGGGACGATAGCTGTCGAGCCAATCGGCGTTGTAGGCGATCGGGCGACGTTCGAACAACGGGCGACGCACATGCGCAAGGGCAGTGAGGCTCGCGGGCGAGAAAACGCCTTGTTCGGAACGGGTCTCGTCAGTGGCCTGGTGCCTGGCGACAACGTGGGGACGCGGCTCGTTCCCCGCGTCTGGCGACGGCAACCCTTGCGGGGCAGGCAGACGAGCGCGGTAGCGGGTTGCCCGAGTTTTCCCGGTCTTCACGACGTGGCTATCGCGAACGAGTTCCACGAGCCACCGGCGGACGGTTCTTTCCGACGGCGCGTCGGGTAGCCTCGCGAGTATCTCGCTTAGGCGGAGGGGCGCGTGGGCGCGCGACAGCACTGTCAATACGGCCGATTTCCTGTCTTCAACGGCCATTCCATTCGGCCATCTCGTCCCTAATTCGGCCAATCTAGCCTAATTTCGGCCAAATTGCAACAGTTATCGGCCATTTTCGCTAGACAAGCCCGTACATTCGGCTACCAACCGTGTCCCTTTGAGGCAGGACCACACCGACCGGGACGATATTGGCTAGCTAACCGCAGGCGGCGAGACGCCGGCCGAGGACGCCGAGTCCGATGCGGGAGGAAACCCGGATGGGCCGTAGGGAACGGGCTTGTCCCGTCTCGGACCGAACTCGTCAAATGCGTCCAGCGCGCGACCGGACAAGCCCGTTCCCTACGGATATCTTCTCGCCATCTCCCGATAGCTCCCGGCGACGATTTCGCGCAGGACATCCATGTCAACATCTGCGAGCTTGTTGATGTAGAGACACGAGACGCTGGTTCGGTGCTTGCCTAGGCGCGAGAGGAGCGTCTCGTACTCGGCAAAGCCGGGCATGATGTAGATGGCGAGGTACTGCTTGCGCGGGGAGAAGCCGGTGCGGGGCCAATCGCCTTCGCGGCCGCTCTTGTAGCGGTAGTGATAGGTGCCGAAGCCGACGATGCTGTCGCCCCACATGCGCGCCGGCTCGCCGGTGACTTCGCGCATCAAGTCAAGCACCCTGCCCGAATCTTCGCGCCGACGGGCGTTGGGGACGGCAGCGAGGAAGTCCTCCACGCTGGAGTCGTTCACTTGGGTCTTGAGGTCGCTCAAGGTGATGTCGAAGCGGCGCCGGCTACGTGCCGCCGAGTTGCCGGTAGCGCTTGAGGTGGCGGAGCGAAGAAAGCTCGTCGCCGCGCAGGCCAAAGATGCGGGCGAGGTTGTAGTGTGCGTCGGGAATGCTGGCGGCGCGGCGGTAGTAGTCGAGCGCGAGGTCGCTCTCTTCGAGTTCGTCGAATACCGTGCCCATGTTGTAGCAGGCAAGCTCGTGTTCCGGCGCCGATTCGAGCGCCCGTCGGTAATGCCGCTTGGCGCGCTTCAAGTCGCCGCCGATCTGGTACAGACGCCCGAGATTCACGTGTGCGTCGGCATTGGCCGGGTCCAACGCGATGGACCGACGGTACGCCTCCGGTGCCCGACTCGCGTCCACCTCTTCCATGTCGAGACCCAGGTTGTACCAATCGTCGCTGCTTAAGGTGTTGATCTCCACCACCGTGGCCATGCGCCCGGTGCCTTGCTCGCGCGGCTTCGCCGCCGAAGGACGCCCGCCTTCGCCGCTTCCCTCCCGCCCGAGCGGCAGGCGGCACTGACCGGACAGCGCCTCCCAAACGGTTCGGTCATCGCGCACCACCACCGTGCTGCCCTCCGCCGCGATCCGGAGCGCCGACAGCGATGGCGGCACGTTGTCGCGCCGTTGCAGTCGATCGAGCGCTTCAAACACGCGGCGCACCGGTACGTCGGCGTCCACAAGCCGCCGGGCCGAACGCAACAGCGCCATGTCCTGAAACGAGAAGCGATACTCCGCCCGCACGCCACGCGCAGGATGGACGATGCCGCGACGGGCGAAGCGCCGCACCTGGTCCCGGCTGAAGCCGATCAGGTCCGCCACTTCCCGCGTGCCGTAGCTGTCCGCAGCCTTGTGCGGCGCGGCGCGCCGCATTCGCGTCGATTGGGGTTCCGCGCTCACAGGGACAAGGCGCCTGGATAGGGAACGGGGTCGGAAGCAGGGGGCGTTGGCATCGCTCGCGCCGTCAACCGGAACTTGCCGCCTTGCGCCCCTCGCTCGCGGTCTTGCGCGCACGGGTGCGCTTGGCTGGCGCCGTGCCGCGCTCCGGTGCCCGCCGCGCCGGTTTGCGGTCGCCCACCGATGCCTTCAGCGCTTCCATCAGGTCGACGATCTTGGCCTCCGGTCGCTCCTCCGGCGGCACCGCGATGTCTTGGCCGTCCACCTTCTGCTGGATGAGGGCGAGCACCTTTTCCCTCACTTCGTCCTTGTAGTTCTCTGGCTCGAACTCTTCGTTGGTGCGCTGTTCGATGATCTGCACGGCGAGTTCGAGCTCGCCATCGGCAACCTCGCACACGTCGAGCGGCACATCTTCCATGGTGCGCAGTTCTTCGGAGTGCTTGAGCTGCTCCATCACGAGCCCCTCGCCCATGGGGCGGATGAGCACGAGATAGCTCTTGCCGCGGGAGGCATAGCGCGCAAGCGCTGCCCGGCCCGTGTTGGCGAGCGCCGCCCGCAGGAGATGGTAGGAGCGCCCCGCGCCACGGTCTGGGCCCAGGTAGTACACCCGCTCGATATAGATGCGCTCCACTTCCTTGAGGGGGATGAACTCGGCGATGTCGATGGCGTTGGTGGAGGCAACGTTGAGCGCCTTGATCTCGTCCGGCTCGAAAGTGACGTATTGCCCCTTCATGAACTCATAGCCCTGCACGCGCTCCTCGCGCGGCACCACCTCGCCGTCGGACGCCCGGATATACTGTTGCTTCAACCGGGAGCCGTCGCGGCTCAGGAAGTTGAAGCGCACGGCGCTCGTGGTGTCCACCGTGGAAAAAAGCTTGACCGGAATCGCCACCAAGCCAAACGAGATGGTGCCGGTGCCTATGGCGCGAGCCGCCATGCGCGTCTCCAACTGCCGCCGCCCTGTGGCGCAACGCGGGCGACTATAGCCCGTTCCCAAGATGCCCTCAACACGCGACAGCCGTTCCGCTAGCAGCCTGTCGGACTTTGCCGCGCAGCGGCGAAGCGCGACAGGCTGGTAGCCGTAGCTGCGAGCGAATGCGAGCACGAAG
>VXSY01000218.1 GCA_009837725.1 Gammaproteobacteria bacterium
CGTCGACAACCCAACACCGGCGATTCGCAACGCCAGTTCAGAGCTTCCCTAACGGGCGGGACTTTCTGCGCGCCACGAAGGACGCACGCGTCGGCCCCCTTTTGCAGGCGCAAAGGCACACCGTCTTCCCTCGTCGTTTTCTGCTGACTTGACGAGGTACGAGCCGGAGCAGACTCGGGAGACGAAGACAATGCCCACAGTGGCTCTCGTCGGGCGGCCCAACGTCGGCAAGTCCACCTTGTTCAACCGCCTCTGCGGCGGTCGTGATGCATTGGTGGCGGACTTCCCGGGCCTCACCCGGGACCGTCGCTATGGGAGGGCGGAAGTGGAGGGTCACACGATCTCCGTGGTGGACACCGGCGGCCTCGGCGACATGGCGACCGCCGATACGGAAATGGCGGACGCAGTGGCAGCGCAGGTTTGGCAGGCCGTCGACGAGGCGGACGTTCCGGTGATGCTGGTGGATGCCCAAACGGGCGCTTCCGCTACGGACGACGAAATCGCCGAGGGCCTGCGTCGTCGGGGCAAGCCCGTGGTGTTGGTGGCGAACAAGGCCGACGGCACCGATCCGGCGGTGGCGCATGACTTCTGGGGGTTGGGTCTCGGCGAAGCGCTGCCGCTTTCCGCGCTGCGGGGGCGCGGTATGGGACGCTTGCGCACGGCGCTGGCCGAAGCACTGCCGCCCGTAGAGGATGCCGGCCAGGAGGAGGCTGAAGACGGCATCCGCGTTGCCATCGTTGGCCGCCCCAATGTGGGCAAGTCGACGTTGGTGAACCGCCTTGCCGGAAGCGACCGCCAAGTCGTGTTAGACCGCCCGGGCACCACCCGCGACGCCATCGACATCCGCGTTGGCAATCACGTGCTGATCGACACGGCAGGTTTGCGGCGGCGGTCGCGGGTGTCGGAGGCAATCGAGAAGTTCTCGGTGATCAAGTCGCTCGAAGCGCTCGAACGGGCCCATGTTGCGGTGCTCCTCATCGACGCCGAGGACGGCCTTGTGGACCAAGACCTGCACCTGATGCGCCACGCCATGGACGCGGGCACGGGACTCCTGCTGGCAGTGAACAAGTGGGACGGCCTGTCGCCTGATCGGCGCCTTGCGGTTCGCTCCGCGCTCGACCGGCGCATGGACTTCGCGCCCTGGGTGTCGATTCGCTACATCTCGGCCCGAACCGGCGCCGGCGTTGGCAAGCTCATGGGCTTGGTGGACGACATCCACGGCGCCGCTGCCTTCGACACCAGCACGCCACAGCTCAACCGCATCCTCGAAGAGGCCGTTCGCGCGCATCCGCCGCCGATGGTGCACGGACGCGCCATTAGGCTCCGCTACGCGCACAAGGCCGGCGCCCATCCACCGACCCTCATGCTGCACGGAAACCGCACCGAAGCCTTGCCGGCGAGCTACCTGCGTTACTTGGAGAACCGCTTCCGCGCCGCGCTCGACCTCGCCGGAACGCCGCTCCGCATCCAGACTCGCACCGGAGAAAACCCGTGGGGAGACCGCAGAAACAAACTCACCGAGCGCCAGATGCGACAGCGGCGCCGGCTGATCCGCCATCGGCTGGGGAAGCGCTGAGCTGGGGGCGGCGGCGCTCGCCCTCCTCGTGCGGCAGGAACGCCAAGGCATGACGGGTGCCAGCGAGAGGCTGGTTTGTTGGTTGCGTTGTTCGAGGCTTGCTCTTTTTGGCGTCGTCTGGAGCGCGGGTTGCGGTGGCCTTGGCCGGCTCCGCTGCGTGCGCGCCTTTCGGCACGCTTGGAGGGCGGGACGCCCTCCGTCCAGAGAGACCCTCGCATGGCAGGGGCTGTTGGGTTCGGTGTTTTGCCGGCTAGCCCCATCAGCCACCGGGCGGTGCGTCGTCCACCAGCGCGTTCAGCACGGCCATCATCCGTTCTGGATCGACCCGAACGCCCGCCAAGCTCACGCTCCAGTGCAAGTGCGGCCCGGTGGATCGCCCGGTGGCCCCGACTTGGCCCAGGACGTCACCCCTGGCCACCGTCTGACCCTCCTGCACGCCGATCGCGTCGAGGTGGCAATACATCGTCACCAGACCGCCGCCGTGATCGACCATCACCGTGTTGCCATTGAAGAAGTAGTCGCCGGTGACCGCGACGATGCCGGGAGCGGGGGACTCGATGGGCGTTCCGGTACTGGCCGCGATGTCGAGGCCGGAGTGCGGGCTGCGGGGCTGGTCGTTCCAGAAGCGGCGCAGGCCAAACACGCTTGAGTGGCGGCCCTCAACCGGTTTCAGGAATGGTACGGGGCTTGCGGCAACAGGAGTCCGCAGCGCGTATGCGGCGCGCATTGTCGCGGTTTCGCGGTTGATGCGTTCGAGGTCAGCCGGATCTGGGTCCACCATGCGGCGGTTGCTGGTGCGAAGCCGCTGCTCCGGATAATTGCGATGCACCACCTCGTAGGCGAGCTTGGCGGTGTCGGTCAGCGTCGCCACTTCAAGCGCGCGCGGACCCGGCTCGGCATCGAGTGCGGCACCGACGATGGCGTGGCCATCGAGCACCAGCACTTGCTCGCCATTCACGCTCGCCGTGACTGCATCGATGGGAAGTGGCACTGCAGCGACGCCGCCAACTTCGATCTTGATGGTAGTGGCCGGCGCCGCCGCGCCGGCGAGGGCCAGCAACCAAAGGCAAAGGCCTCGCCTAAAGCGCCGCAACAGACCGGTCATGTTTCCTCCTCCACTCGTCGGTGCTCCTTTCCGGTCACGGCCGCCTCGATGGTGCCGTCTGCGACGTGGGCCCGGATACGTTCCCCAGCCGTCACCTGTTCGACGCTGGAAACCGGGCTTCCCCACTTGCCCTCTCCCTTGGCGACGATCGCGTAGCCGCGCCCAAGAGTTTGCAGGGGACTCACGGCGTGGAGGCCCCGCGCGATGGATTCGCTCCGCGCGGTCGCGTCGAGCAGCCGTCGCGCCATGCCAGTGCGCAGACGCTGCTTCACCTGCTGCAATTGCGCCGCGAGACCCTCGATGCGCTGTCTTGGGCTGGCGCCCTGCAGCAATCGCGTGCTGTGTTCGATTGCGGTGGCTGCCGTGGCGAGGCGTGTCGTCATTCCCCTTTGCAGACGCAACGTCAACTCGTCGGTGCGTTGCATCCACTGCTCCGCGCTTCTGCCTGGATGGACAAGCCGACGCGCCGTCGCCGACAAGGACTGCAGATGGCTCCGGACGCGTGTTGAGGCTTGAAGCCCCAATGTTCGCTCCAGGCGGTCGAATCGACGACGCAGATCGCCCTGATCTGGCGTGGCGAGTTCCGCTGCAGCGGTTGGCGTGGCGGCGCGCTGATCGGCGGCGAAGTCGCAAAGCGTCACGTCCGTCTCATGGCCGACTGCGGATACGACGGGAATCGTCGTGGTTGCCACGCGCCGCACGACGGCTTCGGTGTTGAATGCCCACAGGTCTTCGAGCGAGCCGCCGCCGCGGGTGAGGATGATCGCGTCGGGCCGACTGCGCATTCGCTCGGCGCGATCGAGTGCCGTGATGATCTGGCCAGGTGCCTCGTCGCCCTGTACGGACACATGAAACCAAGTTACGCGCAGACACGGGAAACGACGGCGCAGCACTGCCAGCACGTCGCGGGGGGCGGCGCCGGAAGGTGACGAAATCAGTGCCAGATGCCTTGGGAATGCGGGCAGGGGTCGCTTGCGGTCGGTGGCAAAGAGGCCCTCTGCAGCGAGGCTTGCCTTGAGCCGTTCCAAGGCTGCGCGCAGAGCGCCTTCGCCGGCGGGTTCCACATGCTCGACGATGGCCTGGAACTCGCCGCGGGCCTCGTACACCGACAGTCTCGCCCGCACGATCACGGTGATGCCATTGCCGAACGGCGCGCGCACGAACCGGTTGCGACTCGCGAACATGGCGCAGCGAATCTGCGCCGACCGATCGCGCAGGCTGAAGTACCAGTGGCCCGAGGCGGGCCGACTGAAGTTCGAGACCTCGCCCTCGATCCACACCCGGCCTAGCTTCTCTTCGATCAAGAGCCTCGCGGCGCCGTTGACTTCCGACACGGTGCGAATGCGGCGCTCGGTTCGCGGGTGGCCAAGAGCGGGCTGCTGGGGGCGACTCATGGGTGGAGTGTAGTGGCTGGTGTGTTCAGGGCAACGAGGAGCCAGTGCGCCCCTGGCGCGCGGCAGTTGCTTCGCAAGTCGGCACCTATCGCTTGGCAGGAGAGGCCCTCGCCCGCTGCTGGATTGTGTGGTTCGCCGGGTTCACCCCGCCGCCGAGAAGCCCGCGCCGCTTCGACGGTGCCGCCTCTTGGCGCGCGGGCGGGTGCCCACGGGTGGAAGCCCGGATGTCCTTCCCTCCGAAAGGTTTTACAGCCTATCGGCGCGCGCCCATAATGGGCGGATTTGCTGGGAGTCGCGCATGCTGAGGTTCGCTCACGAGTCCTTGACCTTCGACGACGTGCTCCTGCTTCCGGCCTATTCGCGGGTGCTTCCCTCCGAGGTCGACCTCGGCACCCGGCTGACCCGCGACATCCCCCTCAACGTTCCGCTTGTGTCTGCTGCCATGGACACGGTCACCGAGTCGCGCCTTGCCATTGCCCTCGCGCAGGAGGGTGGCATCGGCATCGTCCACAAGAACATGCCGCTCAAGAAGCAGGCGCGCGAAGTGCGAGCGGTGAAGAAGTTCGAGTCCGGGGTGATCCGCGATCCCATCACCATCCGCCCCGACGCCACTGTGCGCGATCTAATCGAACTCACGCGTGAGCATCGCATCTCCGGCGTGCCGGTGGTGGCGGCGCATGGCAAAGGCTCGAACGGTGCGGACTCCGGCGATTTGGTGGGTATCGTCACAGCCCGCGACATTCGCTTCGAATCGCGCCTCGAGGCCCGTGTCGCCGACGTGATGACGCCCAAGGCGCGGCTCATCACGGCGGCCGAGGATGCGCCACTCGACAACATCACCGAGCTCCTGCACAAGCACCGCATAGAGAAAGTGCTGCTCGTGGACGACGACTTTCGCTTGCGCGGCATGGTGACCGTGAAGGACATCACCAAGGCGCAGGCCTACCCGAACGCCTGCAAGGATGGCTTGGGGCAGCTTCGGGTCGGCGCCAGCGTCGGCACCGGAGCGGACACAGACGAGCGCGTTGAAGCGCTGGTGGATGCGGGTGCAGATGTCATCGTCGTGGACACCGCGCATGGCCATTCGGAACGCGTGCTCGACCGCGTCCGCTGGATCAAGCAGAAGTATCCACGCGTGCCGGTGATGGGCGGCAACATCGCCACCGCCGAAGGTGCCCGGGCGCTCATCGATGCGGGTGCAGACTCCATCAAGGTGGGCATCGGCCCCGCAAGCATCTGCACGACGCGTGTGGTAACGGGTGTGGGCGTGCCGCAGATCACGGCGGTTGCCGAGGCGGTGGGCGAAGCGGACGACGAGGACATTCCCGTGATCGCCGACGGTGGCGTGCGCTTCTCGGGCGACATCGCCAAGGCCATCAGCGCCGGTGCATCTGCGGTGATGGTGGGATCGCTCTTCGCCGGCACCGAGGAAGCGCCCGGCGAAACGGAGCTGTATCAGGGCCGCACGTACAAGTCCTATCGGGGCATGGGGTCGCTCGGAGCGATGGATCAGGCACACGGGTCGAGCGACCGCTACTTCCAGGAGCCGCAAAGCGAAGGCGGCAAGCTCGTGCCCGAGGGGATCGAGGGGCGGGTGCCATACCGCGGTCCGGTCAGCCCCATCGTCCAGCAGCTCATGGGAGGCTTGCGCGCCGCGATGGGCTACACCGGCAGTGCCGACATCGGCGAAATGCGGCGGGAAGGGGTCTTCACCCGAATCTCCGCGGCGAGCCTCGCCGAGAACCACGTCCACGACGTGGCGATCACCAAGGAGCCGCCGAACTATCCCGTCCCCTGATGCATCCGTGACTGCTCCTCTGACGGAGGCCGAGCGCTCGCCGCCATCCGCCGTTGGCGCGGCGACAGATCGCGTTGTGGTGTTGGACTTCGGCTCCCAGTACACGCAGTTGATCGCGCGCCGGGTGCGGGAGTGCGGCGTGTATTGCGAGATCGTTCCTTTCGATGTCGACGAGGCCGTGCTCACGGCGCTCGGCGCAAACGCTTTCATCCTTTCGGGTGGCCCGGAATCGGTCACCGTCGGCGCAACGCCTCGTGTGCCCGATGCGGTGCTGGAAGGCGGCGTGCCCGTGCTCGGCATCTGCTATGGAATGCAGGCGATGGCGGCGCAGCGGGGAGGCGCCGTCGTGCCATCCACAGAGCGCGAGTTCGGTCACGCCCGGGTACGCATCCGCGAGGGCATCGACCTCTTTGCGGGGCTCGACCCGGAGCTCGATGTCTGGATGAGCCACGGCGACCGCGTGACCGACGTCCCGCCTGGCTTCGTCGTCGCCGCTGCCTCAGACAACGCTCCGGTTGCGGCGATGGCGGACGTGGGGCGGCGATGGTACGGGCTGCAATTCCATCCCGAAGTGACCCACACCCAGAGCGGTAGCGACATTTTGCGTCGCTTTGTGCGCGACATTGCCGGCTGCGAGGCGACGTGGACGCCTTCGAGCATCGTCGACCGGGCGGTGGCGTCCGTGCGGCGTCAGGTCGGCGACGGCAAGGTGCTGCTCGGCCTTTCTGGCGGGGTGGACTCGAGCGTGGTAGCCGCACTGGTCTCCCGTGCCATCGGCGATGGGCTCACTTGCGTCTTTGTGGACAACGGCCTGTTGCGCAAGGGCGAGGTGGACGAGGTACAGGCTGCGTTTGGGCCATCCAATGCACTGCCGCTGAACCTTGTGACGGTGGACGCTGCTGCCGAGTTTCTCCAAGCGCTCGCTGGCGTCGACGACCCGGAACAGAAACGTCGCGTCATCGGCCGCACCTTCGTCGAGGTCTTCGAGCGGGAGGCAGAGCGGATCGCGGACGTGGAATGGCTGGCGCAGGGCACGATCTACCCGGACGTGATCGAGTCGGCTGCCGCGCGCACGGGCAAGGCGCATGTCATCAAGTCACATCACAACGTCGGTGGTCTGCCGGAGCGGATGAAGCTGGGACTGGTGGAGCCGCTCCGGGACCTCTTCAAGGACGAGGTGCGCAAGGTGGGGCTTGCCCTGGGGCTGCCGGAAAGTCTGGTGTTCCGGCACCCGTTCCCTGGGCCGGGGCTGGGGGTCCGTGTGCTGGGCGAAGTGCGGCGCGAGTACCTGAGCGTGCTGCGCGAAGCCGACGCGATCTTCATCGAAGAGTTGCGCCGGGCCGATTGGTACGACCGCGTGGCGCAGGCGTTCGCCGTTTATCTGCCCGTGAAATCCGTAGGCGTGGTGGGCGATGCACGCCGCCACGAACACGTCATTGCCCTGCGCGCCGTGGTCACCACCGACTTCATGACCGCCAACTGGGCCGAACTGCCCCACGACCTGATCGCCACCGTCAGCAACCGCATCGTCAACGAACTCCCCGGCGTCTCACGGGTGGTGTACGACGTGACCGGCAAGCCTCCGGGCACGATCGAGTGGGAGTAGGCCCGAGGGCAAGAACAGATTTCCCAAGGCGTTGATTAGCAAACTTAGCGCCTCGAAGTCGAGTCAACACCCCAACGTGCCGGCCGGATGGTGCGGTCCCACGCGCAGCTCGGAGCGAGGGCCCGTCACGCTCTTCCCGTCGAAGGCGAAGCAACCAAGGGCCCGATGGTGCAACCAGCCCTCACCCCGCGAGACGGGCCTGGCGGCGGTTGGGAACGGCCCTGTTCCTTGGCGTCCAGCGACTCGGCCTCCCCAGCGGCTGGAAACTCCAAGGCCGGCCGTTGCCTTGGCAGAAGGCACTATGCGACAGGCAAGTGCCTCATTGCTGCCGCAACCGAACCGCCAGCACGTCGCACGTCGCCCCGTGGAGGATGGCGTTGGCGGTGGAGCCGGCGAGCAGTTGCAGGCCGTGCTTGCCGTGGGTGCCGACGACCACGAGGTCGGCACCGATGTCGGTTGCGAGCGCGTGGATTTCGGTCACCGGGTTGCCGGACAGCGCGTAAATCGCCTCCTCCTCCACGCCGAAGGCATCGGCGAGGTGGGCGAGCTTCTGTGCCGTCGGTTCACCGATGGCGTCGTGGGTCACCGTACACAGCGTCACCTCGGCGCCGCAGTGCGCCGACACCCGGCCCGCATGCTCGAGCACCTCGAACGAGTCGTCGGACAGGTCCACGGCGACCAGGATGCGCTCGTAGTTTCCGGATGCCGGCCCCCGGCCATTGAGATGGACGGCGAGCACGTCGCAGGGCGTGCCGTGCAGCACGGAGTTGGAGGTCGAGCCGAACATCGCTCGGGGTCCGCTGCGCCCGTGTGAGCCGACGACCACGAGGTCGGCGCGGTTCTTGGCGTAGTCGTGCAGGGCGTGTGCCGGACGACCGTCGAGAACCTGACGCTTGGCCACACCCCGTGGCGTGCAGACCCGCTCGAGAAAACCGAACGCCTGCTTGCGGACGGCGTCGTCGAGTTCTTCGGAGTTCTGGAACGAGCCCACCGGATACTCGAAATGCTGGTGGTGAAGCTGAGTGCAAGCGTGGACTGCCTCGATGCAACCTGGGTCCGTCAGTTCGCAGGCCCGCCCAAGCACGAGCGCCGCATTGTCTTGGTGCACGTCCAAGCCCACCACCACTTGCTCGAATGCGTTCATCGCCTTCCTCCTCGACTAGCTGGCCTCGCGGGTGCGTCGCAGTGCGCTACGCGAGCCGCTGGCCTGCTTCCTTCGTTTGCGTTGCCACACCCTCGGGGGCAGTGTCCGTTTTCGGCGCGGCTGCCCCCTCGCGAAAGCGCAGACGCACTGAACGTAACGCGCAAGACACCGGCTCGGAAGGATCGAAAGGCGATAAGCGAGGGCTGCTTTAGAACCGGGAGCTATTGCGGCTCCGGTGTGCCCGGTGCCGCTTCGGGGTTTGTGGAGGCACCGAGTACGGCATCGAGGATGCGGTCCGGGTCACTCCAGCCATGTGCGTCCTGCACGGCGCGGCAGCGACGGAGGACGTCGCTGAAATCTGCTCCCGGCTTGAGACCGCGAGCGATGAGATGGCGGCCGAGCACGGCATTGGGGGGTGAACGGTCGGCGACGGCAAGGGCGCGGGCACGCGCCAGAAAGCGGTCCCCTTCGGAGAACGACCGTGCCAATGCCTCCTCGGTGGTGCGGCCGAAATGGTCGGCGCGGGCGGTGCGCACCAAGAGCTCCATGGTCACGCCGTCGGCTGCGAGCTTTCGTGCCAAGCGTCGATAGGCGCGATCGCCAGCGCCCTGCGCCACGAACTGGGCCGGGGCGAGATGGTGTCGCACCAGCGCACAGGTGCGCTTGACCAGCGCGTGCGATGTGCGCAGGTTGTCTAGGAAGGTGCGGGTGGGCGCGATCCCGGCTTCCGAGTGGCGCGGCGATCGAACCGTCCCGCCGTCCGTGGTTAGCGTAACGAGTGGCTTGCCGAAGTCATGGCACAGGGCGCCGAACATGAGCGCCGCGTCTTCGTCTTCGTCGCCGGTGCGAAGCATGGCTGCCTCGTCCACGACCATCAGCGTGTGGGTCCACACGTCCCCTTCCGGATGCCAGCGCGGGTCCTGTGGAACGTCGACCAGGGCGGCGAGTTCCGGGAAGTGGCCGAGGAGCCCGGAGCGGCGCAGAAATGCCAAGCCAAGGGCCGGGCGCACGCCGCGCAGGAGCAACTTGCGGAACTCCTCGCGCTTGCGCTCCGGCGAGATCTCGGCCAGCTCGAGTTGGCCGCACAGGCGTACGAGTTCTTCGTCCGGCGTCATGTCGAGCCGGGCGCAAAACTGTGCAACGCGCAGCCCCCGCAGAGGGTCCTCGGGAAACGTGGCCGTGTCCGTTGCCCGCAAGATGCGACGTTCGAGGTCGCGGCGTCCGCCATGCGGATCGAGGATCTTCCCGCCGGGCAGCTCCATGCCCATGCTGTTGATGGTGAGGTCACGCCGCCGTGCCGCTTCGGCGAAGTCCAGGCCTGGATCCACCTGCACATCAAAGCCTCGATGGCCCGGACCGCGCTTGCTGTCGCGACGCGGCAGCGAGAACTCGGCATGGACGCCGGCGCCGTCGAGGCGCAGCACTCCGAACGCTCGACCAACGCGCCGCACTCGGCCGAACCGGGTTAGAACGCCTTCGAGGTCTTCGAGTGCGAGCCCGAAGACCTCGATGTCCATGTCCTTGGCGTCGTTGCCGAGGCACAGATCGCGCACGAAGCCGCCCACGGCGACTGGGCGTCCGCCCGACGCTACGATGGCTTCGGCGATAGTCTTGATGCGGGAGTCCAGCATCGGACGATCATAAGCGCGAGAAGGGAGCACAGGCATTCGATGAGGGCCGCACGATGACCGGTGTGGCGGCGCAAACCGACCATGAACACTGGATGCAGGTTGCGCTGACGGAGGCGCGGCAGGCTGCGCTGGCCGGCGAGGTGCCGGTTGGCGCCGTGGTGGTCGTTGCTGGTCGGGAGGTGGGGCGTGGGCACAACCGTCCGGTATCGGCGGGGGACCCCACCTCCCACGCGGAGATGGAAGCGCTCCGCGACGCCGCGCGACAGACGAGGAATTACCGCCTCCCCGGGGCAACGCTGTATGTCACGGTTGAGCCTTGCACCATGTGCGCCGGTGCGCTGGTTCACGCCCGGGTTGAGCGACTGGTGTTCGGTACCCGCGAGCCCAAAGCCGGCGCCGTGCGAAGCGCGGCGAGGGTGCTCGATTGGGAGCATCTCAACCACAGGGTCGCCGTGGTGGAGGGCGTGCTGGCGGAGGACTGTCGCGAGCTGATGTCGTCATTCTTTGCTCACCGGCGAGGAGAGGCGAGCACACCCCAATAGCAGCTACGGCCTCGTGCTCGCATTCGGGGTCGTTGGGGCTGGGCGAATACAATGGACCCTTGTACCCAAACGACGCTGGCCCCTGCCGACTACTCGTGACCAACGAACTCGTCGTTTTCACCGGGCCGCCCGCCCTGACGCAAGCTCGGCTCTCAGCCAAGCTTGCCGAGCTGCGCCGGGTTGATCCGGCGGCGTCTGGCCTCTTTGCTGAGTTCGTTCACTTTCTGTTCCTGCGTCGGCCCTTGAGCGTCGGCGAGCGTCGTGTGATGGATGGGCTGCTTGCCTACGGGCCGCGACACGCCTTGCCGGCGCGTGTTGGCGAACCGTTGTGCGTGGTCACTCCCCGGCCCGGCACGATCTCGCCGTGGTCGAGCAAGGCGACGGATATCGTCGTTCGCTGCGGCATCGATGCAATCGAGCGGGTGGAGCGCGGCGTGCGCTGGCATGTTGCTGGGTCGCGGCGCCCGGAACTCGCAGCGTTGCTACACGACCGCATGACCGAACGCCCGGTGTTCGACGACGACTTCGCCTTCCTCACGGCCGTCGAGACGCCGCGCCCGCTTGCGAAGGTCGCCCTCGGTAACGAGCCCACCGCCGCGTTGCTCGTCGCCAACAGAGACATGGGCCTCGCGCTGTCGGACGACGAGGTGGACTACCTCGCAACCACGTTTGCCGGGCTCGGTCGAGACCCCACGGATGTGGAACTCATGATGTTCGCGCAAGCGAATTCCGAGCATTGTCGCCACAAGATCTTCAATGCGGCATGGGTTGTGAATGGCAAGGAGGTGCCGCAAACCCTGTTCGGCATGATCCGCAACACCCATCGTGCCATCAACGGTGCCGGTGTCCTCTCGGCCTACTCCGACAATGCCGCCGTCATCGAAGGCCACCACACCGAGCGATTCCGGCCGGACGACGACGCAATCTATCGTCCTCGCCCGGAGCCGGCGCACATCCTGATGAAGGCGGAAACGCACAACCACCCGACCGCCATCGCGCCCTATCCGGGCGCGGCGACTGGGGCCGGTGGCGAGATTCGCGATGAAGGCAGTGTTGGGCGTGGTTCCAAGCCGAAGGCCGGACTCGCCGGATTCACAACCAGCCATTTGGAACTCGGCGAGGAACTGGAGCCTTGGGAGCTTGGTCGCGGCGGTCCGGGCAACGTGGCTTCGGCGCGGGAGATCATGCTCGATGGGCCGCTCGGCGCTGCCGCATTCGCCAACGAATATGGTCGCCCCTGCCTGACCGGCTACTTCCGCACCTTCGAGGCCATCAGCGCCGAACCGGATACCACATGGGGTTACCACAAACCGGTGATGATCGCCGGCGGGGTGGGCACCGTGGTGGAGCGCGACGTCCACGCCGCGGACGTACCGTCGAGTGCCCGCTTGGTGGTGCTGGGCGGCCCGGCCATGCTGATCGGCCTGGGCGGTGGCGCCGCTTCGAGCATGGCTTCCGGCCAGAGCTTGGCGCAGCTCGACTTTGCCTCCGTACAACGCGACAACGCGGAGATGCAGCGCCGCTGTCAGGAAGTCATCGACCGCTGCACAGACCTAGGCGAAGGCAATCCCATCCGCCTGATTCACGATGTGGGCGCGGGTGGCCTTGCCAACGCACTGCCGGAGCTGGTGCGCGAAGCGGGCCTCGGCGGCCGCTTCGACATCCGCGCCGTGCCGAGCGCCGATGGCGGCATGTCGCCCATGGAAATCTGGTGCAACGAGTCGCAGGAGCGCTATGTGCTTGCCGTGGCGCCGCAGGACATGCGGACGTTTGAAGCCATCTGTCGCCGCGAGCGCTGTCCGTTTGCCGTGGTCGGCGAGGCAACCGCGACGACGGATCTTGTCGTCGAGGACTCGCTCTTGCGGAGCTTGCCGGTGCGGATGAGTCTCGACGCGCTGTTTGGCCACCCGCCACGGGTGACGCGGAGCTACCAGGTTGCAGCAGCTCCTCTGGGCAGGTTCCGACACCGCGACATCGATCTGGCAGAGGCGCTGGCCCGTGTGCTGCGATTCCCCGCGGTGGCGTCGAAGAAGTTCCTCGTCACCATCGGCGACCGCAGCGTCACGGGGCTGGTGGCGCGGGACCAGATGGTGGGCCCGTTTCAAGTCCCAGTGGCCGACGTTGGGGTGACGCTGGCGGGATTCGACACCTACCGCGGTGAGGCGATGGCCATGGGGGAGCGTTCGCCGGTAGCGGTGCGGGACGCTCGCGCGGCGGCGCGGCTTGCAGTGGCAGAGGCTCTGACCAATCTCTTCGCAGCGCGGGTAACGGACTTGCAGCGCGTGGTGCTGTCGGCGAACTGGATGGCGGCCGCCGGCCACGAGGGTCAGGACCAGGCGCTGCGGGAGGCGGTCACGGCGATCGGTGAGGAGCTCTGCCCCGCGCTTGGCATCGCGGTGCCCGTGGGCAAGGACAGCCTGTCGATGCAGAGCCGCTGGAAGTCCGAGGACGACGTGGACCAGCGCGTCGTATCGCCGGTGACGCTGAACGTGACGGCTTTCGCGCCCGTGACGGATGCGCGACACACATTGACGCCCTTCCTTCCGGAAGATGTCCGAGAACTGTTCCTGGTTTCACCGGGACAGCGCCGTCGGCTCGGTGCCAGTGCGCTGGAGCAGTGCTTCCCCGAGTATGTCGAGGGCATTGGTGCAGCGCCACCTGATGTGGACGCTGGCCAGCTCAAGCAAATGCTGGAGACGTTGCACGCGCTTTGTGCCGAAGGTCTGGTGGGAGCGTGGCACGACCGCTCCGACGGGGGCCTCTTCGTGTCGCTGCTTGAGATGGCCTTCGCGAAGCGTTGCGGGTTGGACATTCGCCTCGACACTGACGATGCCTTGGCGGAGCTGTTTGCCGAGGAAGTGGGCGTCGTGCTCGGACTGCGCGTTGGCGATGTGCCCGACGTTGAGAAGCGGCTACAGGAGGCAGGAGTTTCGTGCGAGCCGGTGGGGCGACGACGCGATGACGAGCGCATCTGCATCTATGCCGGCGACGAGCTGGCATTTGCCCGCACACGCTCCGAGTTGGAGCGCCGCTGGGCATGCGTCAGCCACCACATGCAGCGCATTCGCGACGACGCGACCTGTGCCGATGAGGAACTCGCCGCCGTCGACTCGGACGCCACCAAACTCCGGTTCCGTGCCTCTTTCGATCCGGAGGAGGACATTGCGGCGCCCTACGTCGCAAGCGGGATTCGCCCGCGTGCGCTGATCCTGCGCGAGCAAGGCGTGAACGGCCAGATCGAGATGGCGGCGGCATTCCACCGCGCCGGCTTCGAGGCGGTGGACATGCACATGAGCGACGTGTTCGCTGACCCCGACGTGCTCAAGAGCGGTCAAGTGCTGGCGGTGTGCGGTGGCTTCTCGTACGGGGACGTGCTCGGCGCCGGCGGCGGCTGGGCCAAGTCGATCCTGTTCCACGCCGAGGTGCGCGATGCGTTCGCCGCGCTCTTCGACCGCGACACCCTGACGCTCGGCGTCTGCAACGGCTGCCAAATGCTGGCGCAGCTCAAGTCGCTCGTTCCGGGCGCAGAATGCTGGCCGGCGTTCGTCGCCAACCGCTCCGAGCGCTTCGAGGCGCGCACGGTCAACGTCCGGGTGAACGACGTGGGCTCGCCGTGGCTTGCCGGCATGGCTGGAGCCCTGCTCCCCGTCCCCCTCGCACACGGCGAAGGACGCACCGAGTTCGCGACGCAGAAGGACGCGAACTCCGTGTTTGCCAACGGCCTGGCTGCCGTGCAGTTCGCAAACGCCGATGGCGCAACTTCCACAACCTATCCCGCCAACCCCAATGGCTCGGACGCCGGTCTCGCCGGCGTAATCTCCGCAACCGGCAAGGCGTTCATCCTCATGCCGCACCCAGAACGCGCCTTCCGTGCCGTGCAGAACTCCTGGACGCACGAATCGTGGGGTGAAGATGGCCCTTGGCTGCGCTTGTTCCGCAACGCCCGTGTAGCCCTTGGCTGAGGCCGTTGCCGTCGGGCGTTTTGAAGGGAAGGGGTGCTGCCTAGCCCCGGGGCTAGGAGGGTTGGGTTCGGGCTTGTCCTCGCGTAGGCCGGCTGACGACGATGTCCTCCATGCGCACTGGGAAGTGGCCCTTGGTTCGGTCCTCGAAGTAGTGGCGCAGCGTCTGGGTGACGACGGGGAAGGCGAGTTCATCCCACGGTACCTGCCCCTGCTCGAACAGCCGCGCCTCCAGAGTTTCCTCGCCGGCCGCGAAGCCACCGAGCAATCGGGCGCGAAAGAAGAAGTAGATTTGCGAGATGTGGGGTAGGTTGAACACTGTGTAGAGGCCGTCGATCTCCACCTCCGCGTTGGCTTCCTCGAGGGTTTCGCGCATCGCGCCGGCGGCTGTCGTCTCGCCCATCTCCAGAAAGCCGGCGGGTAGCGTCCAGCGGCCCTTGCGCGGTTCGATGGCGCGACGACACAGGAGCACGGCACCGTTCGCTATCGGCAGCGTACCGGTGACGATCTTCGGGTTGACGTAATGCACCATTTCGCACGCGTCGCATACAAAACGCTCGCGGTTGTCACCCTGGGGCACGCGCAGGCGAACGCTGCCGCCGCAGGCGCTGCAGTAGTTCATCCGGCTGTGTTCATTCGTTCGGTGCGCGGGTGGCGAGAATTCACGAAGCATAAACGCCTTGGCGAGCTAGGAGGCTGCGCCGTGGAAAACCATCGAGTCGAAGGAACGAGCGAGCTTCCTTTCGCAGTTTTCGCGTAGCGAAAATCTGCTGGAGGGCGCCGAAGGCGCGCGAGAGCGGCCGTGCGCCGGCTTGCGGCGCGTTTGCGGTGCGTTTACGGTGCGCGCTCTACGGCGTGTCTGGTTGCACGAGGGAAACCAAGCGATGCGGGCAAGGCGGAGAAGGCCATGATCCACGCTCTCGAAGGCCGCCGGGTTCGCGCCGCGAATCCGCATTTCATTGCTCCGACTGCAGTGGTCATCGGCGATGTGACCATCGGTCCCGAGTCGTCCGTCTGGTGGGGCGCCGTGCTGCGCGGCGACTACGACCGCATCACCATCGGCGCCCGCTCCAACGTGCAGGACAACGCCGTCATCCACATGGACGAAGGGTTCCCGGTGACCATCGGCGACAGCGTCACGATCGGCCACAAAGTGGTGCTGCACGGCTGCACCATTGGCGACAACAGCTTGGTCGGCATCAACTCGGTGGTGATGAACGGCGTCACGATCGGTCGCGACTGCCTGATCGGCTCGAACGCACTCCTTACGGAGGGGAAGACCATCCCGGACCGCTCCCTGGTGATCGGTTCGCCGGGCAAAGTGGTGCGCGAGCTGTCGGACGAACAGGTGGCGGAGATCACCGACTTCGCCGACCGCTATGTGCGCAACTTTCGCCGCTACCTCACCGACCTCGAGGTGCAGGCAAGCGCCGATCCGGCGTGACGCGGCGAGATCGAATGACCCGAGTCGGTACGCCCCTCGCGCCCTCGGCTACCCGAGTGATGCTGCTTGGCGCTGGGGAGCTCGGCAAGGAGGTGGCCATCGAGTTGCAGCGCCTTGGTGTCGAGGTGGTGGCGGTGGATCGCTATGCCAACGCCCCGGCGATGCAGGTTTCGCACCGCAGCCATGTGGTAGATATGCGGGATCCCGACGAACTGCGTCGCGTCATCGAGCGCGAGAGCCCGCACCTCGTGGTGCCCGAGATCGAGGCCATCGCCACGCCCACTTTGGTGGAAATGGAGCGCGAAGGGCTGCATGTCATCCCCACGGCGCGTGCCGCCCGGCTGACGATGGACCGCGAGGGCATCCGGCGGCTTGCCGCCGAGACGCTTGGCGTGCCCACCTCGCCTTATCTCTTTGCCGAAACGGAGGAGGAGTACCGCGCTGCAGTGGGACAGATCGGTACGCCGTGCGTGGTCAAGCCCGTGATGAGTTCGTCAGGCAAGGGCCAGTCCCTCGTGCATTCGCCGGCGGATGCCGAATCCGCATGGCAAGCGGCGCGGGCCGGTGCGAGGGGCGGTGGCGAGAAAGTCATCGTCGAGGGCTTCGTCGCCTTCGACTACGAGATCACGCTACTCACTGTCCGCCACGTCGGCGGCACGTCCTTCTGTGAACCCATCGGCCACCGTCAGGAGGGAGGCGACTACCGCGAGTCATGGCAGCCGCAACCCATGTCGGCCGCGGCGCGGGCGGAGTGTGAACGCATCGCCGAGCTGGTGACCGGCGATTTGGGTGGCTACGGCCTCTTCGGCATGGAGTTTTTCATCCGCGGCGACGAGGTTTGGTTCAGCGAGGTCAGCCCACGCCCGCACGACACCGGCATGGTCACGCTGGTGGGGCAGCAACTGTCGGAGTTTGCCTTGCACGCTCGGGCGATTCTCGGCTTGCCGATCCCCGTCATCCGCCAACACGGCGCGTCGGCCTCGGCGGTGATCCTCGCCCACGGCAAATCAGCAAACCTGACCTACGGTAACCTCGATCAAGCGCTGGCCGAAGCCGACACGGAACTGCGCTTGTTCGGCAAACCGGATGTAGATGGTGAACGCCGCATGGGTGTGGCCCTGGCGCGCGCCGACAGCGTCGATGTCGCCCGAAGGCTGGCGCGGAAGGTCGCGGCCGGCGTGCGCGTGCAGTTGCGTTAGCCGAGCGGGGATTCGTCTGGTGTGGGCGGCCGGGCGGGTGCGTCCATGGTGCCGCCCTGTGAGGGGCGGTTGCACTTGACGATGCTCATCGCCCATCGCATGATCTGGTCAGACACGGCAAGCCCTGCAACGGAGAAGCGTTCGGAGCAAGAACAATGGTCAATTCCAACGAAGGACTCGAACAAAGGGTTGCGGCCATTGAAGCCACTCTCGAACACTTGGCCACCAAGGCGGACATTGAAAGCGTCAAAGCGCTCATTGCGGAGCGCGAGACGACCATGCTTCGTTGGCTGATGGGCATGGTGGCCGCCAGCGCCCTCGCGGTGACGATCGCGCTTGTGCGCACGTTCATGGGCTGACGCGGTAGATCCTTGCTTGCACGCCGTCTGGCGTTCTGTATAGTGCGTCTCCGACTTTGGCCAACCGGACTCAAAAGACCACTCGCCATGAACGCCCGCGGTCCGCATACGCGCCCGACACGCACACTTCTGCTCCTGCTCCTGCCGGCGTAGCCGGCAACGTTCATTTGACAGGGCCGCAATAGCCCATCCGCCCCAAAGACCTTTCAAGCCCCTAGGTCTCGCGAAGTTGGTGTGTGTCCAATGACTGTGAATCCGCAAGCGTTCCCGTCTGGCAGCCGCAAGGGTGCCATGCCGTTCGAGAAATACCGCTCCTTCGAGCCGGTTGCCCTGCCTGATCGAGCGTGGCCCGAACGCGTGCTCGACGCTCCGCCGCGCTGGTGCAGCGTCGATCTGCGCGACGGCAACCAGGCCCTGATCGATCCCATGAACGTGGACGAGAAGCTCAGCATGTTCGAGCTCCTGCTCGACATCGGCTTCGTCGAGATCGAAGCCGGCTTCCCCGCTGCGTCGCAGCCGGACTTCGACTTCATTCGCAAGATCATCGACGACGGGCTCCTGCCGGACAACGTTGCGCTGCAAGTGCTTTGCCAGGCGCGGCCGGAACTCATTGCCCGCACCGTGGAGGCGCTTGAAGGTGCGCCCAATGCGATCTTCCACCTCTACAACTCCACCTCCACGCTGCAGCGGCGCGTCGTATTCGACCTGGACCGGGCCGGCATCGTGGACCTTGCCGTGCGCGGCACGCAGGTGGTGCGCGAGGGGGTCGCCGCGCTCAAGGACACGGAAGTCACGTTCGAGTATTCGCCGGAGAGCTTCACCGGCACTGAGCTCGACTTCGCCGTGGACATCTGCGACGCCGTGGCGAACGAGTGGGGCGCCACGGCCGAGTCGCCCATCATCGTCAACCTGCCTTCCACGGTGGAAATGGCGACGCCCAACATCTATGCAGACCAGATCGAGTGGTTCTGCCGCAACTTCCCGGAGCGGGAGCGCATCGTCGTCAGCCTGCACACGCACAACGACCGCGGCACCGGCGTCGCGGCCACCGAACTCGCGTTGATGGCGGGCGCCGAGCGGGTGGAAGGCACGCTGTTCGGCAACGGCGAACGCACCGGCAACTGCGACATCGTCACGGTGGCGATGAATCTCTTCTCCCAAGGGGTGGACCCGGAACTGGACCTGCGCGACATGCCGCGCATCCGCCGCACCGTGGAGGCCATCAACAAGCTGCCGGTGCATGAGCGTCACCCCTATGCAGGAGATCTGGTCTTCACCGCCTTCTCCGGCTCGCACCAGGACGCCATCCGCAAGGGCATGGCGCGACTTGACGAGTCACGCTGGGAGGTGCCCTACCTCCCGATCGATCCGGCCGATGTGGGCTCGTCCTACAAGGAAGCGGTACGGGTCAACAGCCAGTCGGGCAAGGGCGGCGTGGGATTCGTGCTTGAGGAGCACTATTCCATTGCCTTGCCGCGCGAGATGCTGGTGGAGTTCTCCAAGGTGGTACAGGCGCTCACCGAACGCCTGGACCGCGAGGTGCGGGCGGAAGAGATCTTCGATGCGCTCTTGGCGGAATACGTCGTCAGTGATGGCCCCTATCGCTTGATCGACTACGACCTTGCGAGAGCGGAAGACGATGGCCAGCGCTGCACCGCTCGGCTGGAGGTTCCGGACGGCGAAGTGGCAATCTCCGGCGTCGGTTCCGGCCCCATCGAAGCTTTCGTCAACGGCATGGTGACGACGCTGAACGAGCCGCTCAACATCATTGACTACTCCGAACGGTCGATGGCCACGGGCAAGGATGCGAGCGCCATTTGCATCGTCACTGTCGCCGGTGATGACGACTCCGTCTCGTTCGGCATCGGCGTGAGCCAGAACACGATCACGGCATCCTTCGGCGCGATCGTTTCCGCGGTGAACCGCCGCTGGCGGGGGGCGCGGGGGGACTAGCCCGGGCTAGGCAGGCTTCGCGAGCCCTCCTTGAACAAAGCCCGCCGCGAACGCGAAAGCAACAGCCCCTGCCGTGCGAGGGCCTCTCTGGACGGAGGGCGTGCCCTCCAAAGCGTGCCGAAGGCGCGCACGCAGCGGGCCGGCCAAAGCCACCGCAAACCCGCGTCCCAGACAGCGCCAACAAAGCGCCAACCTCAAACAACGCCACCAACAAACCAGCCTCGACCCGCACCGAGGAACTTACCCCGAGAGGAATTCGATCACGAACTTGCCGCCGAAATAGGCGAGGGCGAGGACCGCGAACGCCACCAGCGCCAGTAGCGTCGTGGTGCGGCCGCGCCAGCCAAAGAGGAAGTGGCCGCCTAGCAGGACCACGTAAAGGAGCCATGACGCCGTGGCGAGGGTGGTGTGCTGCACGAGATGGGGCGCAAACACATCGTCGAGGAAGGCGAGGCCCGTAACGATCGCGCCGGTGAGGAGCGCAAGCCCAGTCCACAGCAGCACGAACAGCATCGACTCCATCGTCTGCAGCGGCGGCAACCCGGTGGCTGCGCCGATGGCCTCGTGGTGCCGCAGGCGCCGGTCCAGGACGAGATACAGCAAGGATTGGAACGCCGCCAAGGCCAGCACCGAGTACGCCGCCACAGCCACCACCGCGTGCGCAACGAGGCCGAAGTCCACCTGCGTCCTGCGCCCGGTCGTGCCGCCAAACAGGAGCGAGCCAACAATCGCCAGCGCCGCGATGGGCAGCAGCAGCAGATAGAGGTTGTGCAGTGGCTGCGCCAGCGACACCAGTAGCAGAGCCGCCACCAGCACCACGGCCACCAGCGAGGCGACCACGAACAGCGAAAAGTCCACGCCGTCGGGTGGCACCATCGCCAGCCATACGCTGACGGCGTGCAGCAGCGCAGCGGCGCCGGCGATGCTCCGCGTGGTCTTGCCGGCCATCGAGTTGCGGGCACGAAGATGACGCGCCACAAGGAGGGCCCCTGCAAGGTAAAGGACAATCGCCGGGATGCCCGGCAACGCGGCGCTCATCGGAGTCAGGCGTCAGCGAACAAGATTGCAGGGCTTTGAGTTTCGCACAAGGATGCAGCCGTGGCGACCGCTGGGCCGCCGAGCTAGCGCGCCCTTGCGGGCGCGTCGGCAGTTGCTTCGCAACTGCTGGCCTACGGGTTCGCTTACGCTCACCCTTCGTGCTCGCGTTCGCTCGCAGCTACGGCGGCTGGGGCTTCGTCAACCGTCACCCTGGCTGCGCCCATCGAGGCAAGGAAGGCAGTGCTCGCTTCCCAGGCTGTCTACGGCTGATTCCGCCAGGCAAGCTGGTTTTCCGGGGCAGACGAAAGGCGTCCGGTATGATGCGCCGCTTCCGCCTGAGCACACCTTCACCATGTTCGACAGTCTTACCGATCGCCTTTCGCGGGCGCTGCGCAGCGTTGCCGGCAGGGGGCGGCTGACCGAGGACAACATCGCCGACTCCGTGCGCGAAGTGCGCATGGCACTGCTGGAAGCCGACGTGGCGCTGCCGGTGGTGCGCAGCTTCACCGCGGATGTCCGCAAACGTGCCGTTGGTCGCGAGGTTGCCGGATCGGTTGCGCCTGGCGATGCCTTCGTGCAGGTGGTGCATCAGGAACTCGTGCGCCTCATGGGGGATGCGAACGATGGCCTGAATCTCGCCGCCACGCCGCCGGCCGTCGTGCTCCTGGCGGGGCTTCAGGGGGTTGGCAAGACGACGGCGGCAGCCAAGGTCGCCCGCTACCTGACTGAGCGCGAGCAGCGCAAGGTGTCGCTGGTCAGCGCGGACGTGTACCGGCCGGCTGCCATCGACCAGCTTGGCACGTTGGCGGGTGAGACCGGCGCCCACTTCATAGCCAGCACGCCCGAGGAAACGCCAACCGCAATCGCCGAGCGCGCCCTGCGCGAGGCGAAGGTGCGGTTCGACGACGTTCTCATCGTCGATACCGCCGGCCGACTGGCGATCGATGACGACATGATGGCCGAGATCGCCGCTCTGCACGAAGTCCTTGACCCCGCCGAGACCCTTTTCGTGGTGGACGCCATGACCGGTCAAGATGCGGCGGTCACGGCTCGCGCCTTCCACGACGCAGTGCCGCTCAGCGGCGTGATCCTGGCCAAGGCGGACGGCGATGCCCGTGGCGGCGCGGCGCTTTCCGTGCGAGCCGTCACCGGCAAGCCGATCAAGTTCCTCTCCACCGGCGAGCGCACCGACGCCCTCGAACCGTTCCATCCGGAGCGCATTGCCTCCCGCATCCTCGGCATGGGTGATGTGCTGTCGCTGATCGAGGAGGCCGAGCGCAAGGTAGACCGCCGCCAAGCGCAACGGCTTGCGCGCAAGATCGAACGGGGCCGCAAATTCGATTTGTCCGACTTCCGCGAGCAACTCCGCCAGATGTCGAACTTGGGCGGCGTCACCGCCATGATGGACAAGATGCCCGGCATGGCGCAGATGGGAGCGCAGAACCCCAGCGTTGACGACGGCATGTTTCGGCAGATGGGCGTCATCATCGATTCGATGACCCCCCGCGAGCGACGCTACCCGGACCTCCTCAACGGCTCCCGGAAGCGTCGCATCGCCAGCGGCAGCGGCACCGAGGTGCAGGACATCAACCGATTGCTGAAGCAATACCGCCAGATGCAGAAGATGTTCAAGAAGGTAGGCCGCAAGGGCGGGATGCAGAAGCTCATGCGGGGGATGGCAGCCGCCGGCGGCCAGGCCCGGGCGCAAGGCCGTCGGCGGCGGTAGGCCTCGGCGCCCTCGAATGCAGCTCGTGTGCCCAAGGGTGTCTTTGCGGAGAACCCCGTAGCCGGTCCGGCATCTCGCGTCCGCTCATTGCTGGCTTCGCCTCGGGCCCAGCCATGCGGCCCTTTGCCCCGAGGCGTGGGCGGCGAAGAGTTGCTTGACCGGTTTCGACCCCACCAACTCCCCACGTTTTCCGTATAATGCCGCGCCTTTCAATCAGGGGTGGCGCGCAACCAAGATGGTCACCATTCGTCTGGCCCGGCACGGCAGCAAGAAGAATCCCTTCTACCATGTGACCGTGGCGGAACGCTCGGCCAAGCGCGACGGGCGCTTCATCGAGCGTGTCGGCTTCTACAATCCCCTCGCCCGCGGGCAGAGCGAAGGGCTTCGCATCGATCTCGACAGAGTCGATCACTGGCTCTCGGTTGGCGCCCAACCCACGCAGCGGGTGCGCCAGCTCGTGGCCGAGGTGCGACGGGCGACGGTTCAGCAAGCGGCTGCCGAACCTGCCTGAGCGCTCCGTACCGCCTTCGGCCGAGGCCCGAGCGGTCGTGGTTGTGGCGGCAATCGGCGCACCGTTTGGCGTTCGCGGCTTCGCGCACCTGCGATCCTTCACCGATCCGCCGGACAATGTGCTCGACTACCAGCCTTGGCTTGCCCGCCGCGACGGTCGCTGGATGGACACGAGCGCCGAGGTCGAACGCCACCGGGGAGGCATCGTGGCTCGTCTTGCCGGCATCGACAATCGTGACGACGCGGCGGCGCTCAAGGGAGTCGAGATCGGCGTGCCGGCTGCCAGCTTGCCGGCGCCAAACGAGGACGAGTTCTACTGGCGCGACTTGGTTGGCAGGGAGGTGCGGAATCTCGAAGGCGTGGTGCTCGGCACGGTGGCCGACATGATGGCCACCGGCGCTCACGATGTGATGGTGCTGGACGATGACGGCGCGGAGCGCCTGATTCCCTTCGTCCGGGCGCATGTGCTTGCCGTGGCCGGCGCTGCGGCAGCGACCGCGAAGCCCGGCCCCCTGCTGGTGGATTGGCAACCGGACTGGAACTGACGATGCGCGCCGCGGTGGTCACCATCTTTCCCGAAGTCATCCGCGCTGCGATGGCGGAGGGCGTCGTCGCGCGGGCCGTACGGGAAGGTCGGCTCGACATCGAACTGGTGAATCCCCGCGAACATGCCGACGATCGACGCCGCAATGTGGACGACCGCCCGTTTGGCGGTGGGCCGGGCATGGTCATGCAGGCGGCGCCGCTTGAGGGTGCGGTGGCGGTGGCACGGGAGAGCCTGCCAGGCTCTGCCCCGGTGATCCTGCTGTCGCCTCAGGGAGAAAGGTTCCGACAGCAGACGGCGACGGAACTCGCCGCGAGCGAGGGTTTCGTGCTTGTGGCGGGGCGCTACGAAGGTATCGACGAGCGTTTTGTGGAGCAGAACGTGGATCGCGAGATTTCTATCGGCGACTATGTGCTGAGCGGTGGAGAACTGCCGGCGCTGGTCGTCATAGATGCGGTGGCGCGGCTGCTGCCCGGGGCGCTCGGCAATCCCGCCTCGGTGCTCGACGAATCGCATATGGACGGATTGCTCGATTGGCCGCACTATACGCGCCCGGAGATTCACGCGGGGCGATGCACTCCGTCGGTGTTGCTGAGTGGCAACCACGCGCAAGTGGCGCGCTGGCGCCGCCGCGAAGCCCTCGGTCGAACCTGGCAGCGCCGCCCGGAGCTTTTGCTTGACCGCGACATTTCACCGCGCGACCGGGCACTCTTGGCGGAATACATCGCCGAGCAACCTGCCGCCGTAGCTACTCCGGCAACAGATGCCGCACGCACACACACGCAAGGAGACGAGCCCAATGCGCCGCAACAAGATCATTGAAGCGCTGGAGAACGAACAGACGCGAGAGCTGCCGCCGTTCGCGCCGGGCGACACCGTCACCGTTCAGGTTCGGGTGCGGGAGGGGTCCCGTGAACGTCTGCAGGCGTTCGAGGGCGTCGTCATCGGCAAGCGCAACCGGGGCCTCAACTCCTCTTTCACGGTGCGCAAGATGTCGCATGGCGTTGGCGTCGAGCGCACCTTCCAAACCCACAGTCCACTGATCGCGTCGCTGAACGTGAAGCGGCGCGGTGATGTGCGCAAGGCCAAGCTCTACTACCTCCGTGAACGCACCGGCCGCGCGGCGCGGATTCGCGAGAAGGTCTAGACATTTTCAGCGGCGCTGCAGATGCTGGTGGAAGCGGGCCGACGGCGCATCTTCACGCCAAGTTTCCTGGTTCACGCAAAGCGGCCGGAGACCGGCTGACCGCCGAGCCCGCATTTCTCACCAGCCCTCTACTGCGGCCGACGATGCACTCGCTGTGGCTGCGCGTGCTCGCTCCAGCCGGCTCAACATAGTGCGCAGCTATGCCTTCGCCGTCTTCCACCGTGCCTCCTGGCACGCGTGCGCCCGCAGCCACAGCGGCGCCTCGTCGCCCTCGCTACGAGGGCTGGTGAGAAATGCGGGCTAGTGCCGGCGCACGGTGGGTCGAGGCTGCGCAAGGATGGCCGGAGCCGCTCGATGTTCCAAAGGCGGGCACATCCTCGCCCCTTGGCCGCCGTGAGGCTTCAGCGCTACCGAGTCCGTCAGCGGTGTCGGAGGCGGTACACTGGGTACCTCGCCTCTGCGAGGGACCCTTGCCAATGTCGTCTGGGGATGTCGCCGCCGCGTCGACAGGCTCGATTGACCGACACCTCGACTCGCTCTGGCTCGAACGCGGGCTTGGCCGCGCCACACTGAACGCCTACCGCCAAGATCTCGAAGGCCTGCAAGCGTGGCTGGAACGGGACCCGGCTGAGGCCTCCGAGGCGGACTTGCGCGATTACATGGCCTCGCGTTTGGAAGCCGGCCACTCGGCTCGTTCCATCTCCCGCTTCCTTTCGGCAGCGCGCGGCTTGTATCGCAAGCTGGTGGAGGATGGCGTGCTCGACCGGGACCCGAGTGCCAACTTGGACCGGCCCCGTCTCGGTCGCCCGTTGCCGGCAACGCTGTCGGAACGGGAAGTGGAGCGACTCCTGAACGCGCCCGACAGTTCCGACCCCACCGGCAATCCCATCGGCTTTCGCGACCGCACCATGCTGGAGACGCTCTACGCGACGGGCCTCAGGGTCTCGGAGCTTGTTGGCCTCACGCTGTCGTCTTTCAGCGACCGTCGCGGCACGGTACAGGTGATCGGCAAGGGTGGTCGCGAGCGCTTGACGCCGGTGGGCGAGGTGGCGCTGGACTGGCTGCGGCAGTACCTGGCCCTCGCCCGTCCCGTGCTGCTGCGGGGGCGCGCTTCCGACGTGCTCTTCCCCAGCAACCGCGGCGTCGCGATGACCCGACAGACATTCTGGCATGCGGTGAAGCGTCACGCCGCCGTCGCCGGGATCGACCGCAGCATTTCGCCACACACTCTGCGCCACGCCTTCGCGACGCACCTGGTCAACCACGGCGCGGACCTGCGCGTGGTGCAGCTCATGCTCGGCCACGCCGACCTCTCCACCACGCAGATATACACGCACGTGGCGCGCGCACGCCTGAAGGAACTGCACGCCGAGCACCATCCACGAGGATGACATGCCGGCGCATTGGATGCCGAGAGGACGGCTCAGCTTGGGTACAAGCCGGCCAACACTCTGACAGGACGGGTGTGCGCGTAAGTCTCCCGTGCCTGTGCGGCTTCCGCTTACCTCTGTCCACCTTCCTGGTGCCTTGCGCCGTAGAATGCCGGCTTTCGCGCCCCTTCCACGGCGCACGCCCCAAAGCGGCAGAAAACGAGGGTTCAGTTTTGGCCATGAAGCAAACAACGCAGCACGCGGCTATCGCCGCGCTTTCTGTGCTCTTGACCATGACCGGGCTTGCCTTTGCGCAAGAGACGGAAGATGAGGTCGTCGAGAGCGAGGTCGTCGACCCGCTCGTGCATCTTCGAACGCTGCGCCCGGAACTCGACTTCACCGCCGTGCGATCCGCTCCGGCGGAAGGGTTGTTTCGGGTGGAGATCGGTGCCGAGTCCTTCTACATCACTGCCGACGGTCGCTACCTGATCGCCGGCGACATGTACCGCATCGACGCCACCGCCTTGCGCAATGTCGACGAGGAACGTCGCACTCGGCGACGCGCTGCCATGATCGAGGCGCTTCCCGAAGGCGATGCCGTGACCTTCACGCCGCCGGGCGGCGCCGTGGCGTCCGTGAATGTCTTCACCGACGTGGATTGCGGCTATTGTCAGATGCTGCACCAGTCGATGGCGGACTATCACGACCGGGGAATCGAGATTCGCTACCTCGCCTACCCGCGCGGCGGCGAGGAGTCTGAGACTTGGCACCGCATGGTATCGGCGTGGTGTGCAGACGACCGCGAATCCGCCATCACAGCGCTTAAGGCGGGCGACGAGATTCCGAACCGCACTTGCGAGAACCCGGTTGCGCGGCATTACGAGATCGGTGTCGCTTCCGGCGTCACTGGCACCCCCTCGCTCGTGCTGCCGGACGGGACGATGGTGCCGGGTCTCGTTGCCGCGGAGGAACTGGCGGAGCTGCTGGAGCTCTCCCCTTGAGCGCGACAGAAGGCAGGGACCCGTTGCGGGTAGGGTTGGCAGGGCTCGGCACGGTGGGGCAATCGGTTGCCGCGCTGCTAGTCGGTGACGCGGCGGACGGCATTGCCCGCCGCGCCGGACGCCGCATCGAACTCAAGCGGGTGGCGAGCCGCACCCCCAAGCCCGATGTCGATATCGGCGGTGTCCCGTTCTCGACTGACTTGGGCTCCCTGGTCAGCAATGACGTGGATGTGGTGGTGGAACTCATCGGCGGCGACACCACCGCGCGGGATTTGGTTTCGTCCGCTCTTGGGGCCGGCCAATGCGTCGTCACCGCCAACAAGGCGCTGCTTGCGGCCTGCGGGGACGAACTGTTTGCGCTGGCGCAGCGCCAGGGCGCGCCGCTCGGCTTCGAGGCGTCGGTGGCTGGCGGCATCCCCATCATCAACGCGTTGCGCACCGGGCTCGCCGCAAACGACATCGGCTGGATCGCCGGCATCGTCAACGGCACGTGCAACTACATCCTGACGCAGATGGCGTTGGCGGGACAGAGTTTCGCCGATGCCCTCGCTGACGCCCAACGCCTAGGCTATGCCGAGGCCGATCCCACCTTCGATGTCGAAGGCATCGACGCCGCGCAGAAGCTTGCCATCCTCGCGGCATTGGCCTTCGATACGGACATCGACATCGATGGCGTTCACGCCGAAGGCATCCGCGGCGTGGACAGCGAGGACATCGCCTATGCCGACGAACTCGGCTTCGCCATCCGCCACTTGGGTTTGGCCCGGGTTGCCGGTGACGGGCTTGAGGCGCGTGTGCATCCGGCGCTGGTGCCGAATGAGGTGCTGCTCGCGAAGGTGGATGACGTGATGAATGCCGTGATGGTGCATGGCAGTGCCGTCGGTGGCACGCTCCACGTTGGACCCGGCGCTGGCGGAATGGCGACGGCTTCTGCGGTGGTGGCAGATCTCATCGAGGCCGCGCGCGGAACGCTGCCGACACCGATTCCGGCGTCACGTCGGCTCCCGGCGCTCGGCATACGGGCCGTGTGCTGCCCTTGGTATCTGAAGATTCCGGCGGTGGATCAACCGGGTGTCTTCGCCCATGTGGCGGAGGTGTTGGGGGAGCACGGCATCTCGATCGAGGCGGTGATCCAGCGTCCGCAAGACATCCATCCCGGCGAAGCACCGTGGGTGCCCATCGTCATCCTCACCGACGAGGTGGCGCAGGAGGTGATCGACGACGCGGTCAAGGCAATCGAAAGCGTCGAAGGAGTGACCGGCAGCGTCACGCACTTCCGGGTGGTGAACCCAGACGCTTTGGCTACGCAAGGCGACGCATGACGTCGCCTGCGGCGCCGGCTCCGGACGACCCAGCACCGGAGCGGCCTTGGGGCGCCTCGACGGACGAACTGCCGTTCGCCACTTCAGCGGGAGCCAGAGCGCGCAGCATTCGCCTGCGGGCAGCGCCGGACGAGCTCCCGGCCCTGGGCCTGCCAGCATTTCTGGCACGCACTCTGGCAAGCAGAGGCGTGGCAGGACGGGGCGAATTGGATCTGCCGCTGACGGACCTCCACCCGCCAACCGCGCTGCCGGGAATCGACCGAGCGGTCGCACGTCTCGGAACCGCACTTGAGGGCAACGAACGCATCCTGATCGTCGGCGACTTCGATGCCGATGGTGCCACCGCCTCTGCCTTGTGCGTTTCGGCTCTGCACGCGTTCGGCGCGACCGAAGTGGATTACCTCGTACCCAACCGCTTCGAGTACGGCTATGGCCTGACGCCGGAACTGGTGCGGGTGGCGTTTGCGCGCAAGCCGAATGTGATCGTGACGGTGGATAACGGCGTTGCCAGCATCGAAGGCGTACAGCTCGCGCAGGACGAAGGGATGGACGTGATCGTCACCGATCACCACCTGCCCGGCGACGAACTGCCGGCCGCGCACGCCATCGTCAACCCGAACCTGGCGGACAGCGAGTTCCCAAGCCGCGCCCTTGCCGGTGTGGGGGTCGCTTGGTACGTGATGGCGGCGTTGCGCGCTCGGCTCCGAGCAGCCGGACACTTTGAGGAACGATCCTTGGCGGTGCCGAACATGGCCGAGTGGCTCGACCTCGTGGCGCTCGGCACGGTGGCGGACGTAGTGCCGCTCGATCGCAACAACCGCATCCTGGTTCACCAAGGCATCCGACGAATGCGCGCGGGGCGCTCACGGGTGGGCATCCGCGCCTTGGTGCAGGCGTCTCGGCGCTCGCTCGCTCGGCTGAGTGCGCAGGACCTGGCCTTTGCCGTGGCGCCCCGTCTGAACGCCGCCGGCCGCCTTGACGACATGAGCACCGGCATCGCTTGCCTCCTCATCGGCGACGAGGTGGGAGCCCGTGATCTGGCGGGACGTCTCGACGCGTTGAACCGCGAACGTCGCACCATCGAGGCGGACATGAACGAGGGTGCACAGTTGCTCATCGAGGAGCAACCCGAGGGCAGAGCTTCGATCTGCGTCTATCACGAAAGCTGGCACCAAGGCGTCGTCGGCATCGTTGCCGGCCGCATGAGAGAGCGCTATCACCGCCCGGTGATCGCCTTTGCGGACGCCGGCGGTGCTACACCCGACGAGATCAAGGGCTCGGCCCGCTCCATCCCGGGCCTCAACATCCGCGACGCGATCGCTGACGTGGCGGCCCGCTTCCCGGGCCTCGTGGGCAAGTTCGGCGGCCATGCGATGGCGGCCGGTCTATCGTTGCACCGCATCCAGCTCGAACGTTTCCGCAACGCCTTCGAGAAGGCGGTCGCGGCGCGGGTGACCGAGCGCGACTTGGCCGGCGACATCTTCACGGACGGCGAACTGCATCCAACTGACCTTGAGCTCGACAACGCCCGGCTGATCGAGCGCCATGGTCCTTGGGGTCAGTCCTTCGAAGAGCCCACCTTCCACGGCGATTTCGACATCGTCGCCCAGCGCGTTGTGGGCACTTCCCACCTGAAACTCGTGCTCAAGGCCGGCGAGCGAGTGGTGGACGCCATCGCCTTCAATCAGACCCGCGTCAGGTCCCGTCGCATCCGCGCCATCTATCGCCTAAGCGTCAATGACTACCAAGACACGGAAACGCTGCAACTGGAAGTGGAAGCCTTGGCGCCATTGCAAGACGAAACCAGCGCAGCGTAGGACGCACGTGCTGCAAATTCGCAGGGCTACGGGCGGCCGGCGCCAAGCGCGGCACAAATCAAAGTGAGACACCTGGCAATGGTGTGGAGGGAGCGGGAGTGAAGTGGTCCGTTGGCGTGCTTGTCGTCGTCGTTGTCGTGGTTTTGGCCGGGCTGACTGGCAGGAAGTCGGTTCATGCCGAGCGGATCATTGCCGGCTCGCCGGAGGCGATCTGGGCCGTGCTGACCGACACCGCAAGCTATGGTGAATGGAACCCGATCTTTGTCCGTGCTACGGGGCGCTATGAGGAGGAGGGCACCATGCACTATCAGATGAAGACGGCGGATGGGGGCGCCACGGAGGTGGATGCGCGGGTCAAGCGGGTTATCCACGAACGAGAGATCAACCAGTTCGGCGGGATGCGAGGCGTGCTCACCTTCAATCACACCTGGCAGCTTGAGCCAACGGCCGGCGGCACGCGGGTGACGCAACGCGAAGAATATCGTGGCATCGGCGTTTGGTTCTGGGATCCGGCCTGGGTAGAGCAGGTGTATGAGGAAGCCCTGGTGGCATTGGAGGGTCGCGTGCGGGGGCGACTCGGGAGCTCTGCTCCTCTCGACTCATGAGTCGAGGCCAAACGGCATTGGTTTTGCTTCTACAAGAGCGACGAAGGGCGTGTAGCCCAACTCGCGTGCTGGTCGTATAGCGGTCGGTGCCGCATTCGGCCGCAGCAGCCGCTTTGACTGCGCGGCTCAGTCGGCGTTGAGTGTTTTTGACACCGCCTTCGCGTCGAAGGGCCAGTCGTGCTCGGCGTTGCCGATGATGAGTACGGGCACGCGGTGCGCATAGCGGTCGAAGGTTGCGTCGTCTTCGGTGACCTCGATCGTGACGAGGGTGTGGCCGGCCGTGTCTGGCATACTCGCCAACCATTCGAGGGCCTCATCGCATAGGGTGCAGGAGGCCGTCACTACCAGTTGCAGCTGCGGGCGGTTCATTGTCGGAAAGCTCCCTCTTCGCCGCCACACGGTTCGCGTCAGGGGACGTAGATTACCCGCTGCCGATCGCTGGCGAGGCGGATTGGCAGCCATCTGCATCGGGCACCACCGCGGCGGTTCGGGTGGCCTTGCCGGCGGTGCCGGCCGGACACCTGATCGCCGCCAGTCTCGCGAGCCCTGATGCCGATGCGCCGTTCCGCTTCCTTTTGCAGGCGCGGGAGGCGGTGGCGGCCACAGGTTGTTTCGGGATGGTCGCAGGCCCGGATGCGGCACTCGGCTGCGACGGGATCGACGTGCTGGTGGATTGCTTCGTCAGTCGTCGTCCTCTCGCCGCTGCGGAGTTGGTCGTTGAAGTCGACTCGCCCGTGCCCCCGCGCACCTACCTGCTGAACGTGGTCGTTCGGCCCGTCGAGACGATGCCGTGCGGAACGCCAGCGGAGGTGGCGCCCATCGCCCTGCCGGCCTTGAGCCAGACCAGCCTGCACGAAAGCGTTCGTGGGGGCGCTTGCTCCCCGACTTGCGTAGCCATGGTCGTTCGCTCGAGGGTTGCCGGTGCGAGCCACGAGGCCATCGCCGCCACCACCGCGCATTGGCCCAGTCGGATGCTCGGCGTCTGGCCGCAGAATCTCTGGGCAGCGGCGCGATACGGGGTCGTCGGCGGCATCGAGCTGCTGCACGACTGGCAACCGATCGTTATGGCACTGGAAGCTGGTTCCCCTGTCGTCGCCAGCATCCGCTTCGAGGCCGGTGCACTTGCCGGAGCGCCGCTCGAACGCACATCGGGGCATCTCGTTGTGTTGCGCGGCATTCGCCGCGGTCGGGTGCTTGTGCTGGATCCGGCCGCGCCCGATGGCACCGTCGAACGGAACTACGACGCCGGCGAGTTCGCCAATGCGTGGCTGCGTCACCGCGGCGCGGCTTACGTCTTTGCCGATGGCCGGCTATCGTAGGGCCGTGAAGTATCTGATCCGCTTTCTGCTGCTCATGCTCGGCGTCGCACTGACGACGCTTGGGCTCGTGTATTGGCAGTCGCGTGGGTTTTCGCTGGAGGGAATGCTCCTGTTCGACAACGGCTGGCGCCCCCATCCCATCCATATCCTCGCGCTCGGCATCAGCTTGATCCCGCCGTCGCTGTGGGAGATCTTCGTGCTGGAGGCCGCCGCCAAGGCGGCCCGCGAACGCACCGATGGCGCGCTCACGGCACAAGAACGGCTCGGCGATGGCTGACGAAAGCCAGGAAGGGCGGGTGTATATCCGATCGGTTGTGGGTGGCGACCGGCGCGAAGTGCTTGCGCTCGCACGCGAGAGTCGCGAGACCCATCATCCCTGGATCGCGCCACCGCTCACCGCGCACATGTTCCGTCAGTATCTGCGTCGCATAGAGCGCAGCGACCACGAGGGCTTCGCCGTGTGCGTCAAGGCAACCGACGAGATCGCAGGCATCATCAACATCAACAATGTCGTACGGGGCTCGTTCCTGTCCGCCTCGCTCGGCTATTACTTGGGCAGCCGTTTCGTCGGCAACGGCTACATGGTCGAAGCGCTCACACTGGTGAAGCAACACGCCTTCCGGCGCCTGGGCCTGCACCGAATCGAGGCGAACATCCAACCCGACAACATCCGTTCGCTCAATCTGGTGAAGCGATGCGGATTTGTCCGCGAAGGGATTTCGCCAGCGTATCTGTTCATCAATGGCGCCTGGCGCGACCACGAGCGCTGGGCGGCCGTTGACGACCGCGACACACTGAGCCGCACGGACACCTGGCGATGACTTCTCGGTCCACCCGTGGGGGCGCACCCGATGGGCCAGAGCGGCGCCCGTTCGGAACATGGCCGTCTCCGGTCGATGCTGAACTTGCGAGCGTAGGCGAGTTGCGTCTCGGCGAAATCCGGGCGGACGGCAGCGATCTGTATTGGATCGAAGGGCGTCCCGACGAGGCAGGGCGCTCGACCCTGATGCGACGCCGGCACGGCGAGACGCAGGAACTCACGCCAGCGCCATTCAATCCGCGCAGCAGAGTTCACGAGTACGGTGGCGGTGCGTTCTGCGTCGCGCCCGGCACCGACGACACCGCCGGGCGCGTCTTTTTCGTTCATTTTGCCGACCAGAATCTCTACGAGGCACGACACGGCGACGAACCGCGTCGCGTCACTGACGGCGACAGCGATGAACGCTTTGGCGACCTGCAATGGGACGGTGCTCACGTGCTGGCGGTGCGGGAGTCGCATCCGGCGAGCCCGGACGAGGCGGCCGAAGCGCGGAACCAACTCGTGCAGATCGATGTTGAGACGGGTGCTGTCACCGTGCTGCACACGGGTCACGACTTCTATGCCAGCCCGCGTCAGTCCGGCCACGGGCGGCTCGCATTCCTCGCCTGGGACCATCCGAACATGCCTTGGGACGGCACGCAGCTTTTCGTCGGCGACCACGCGCCCGGTGTTGCCCTCGCCAACATCACCACCGTCGCGGGAGGCGTTACGGAGTCCGTCGTGCAGCCCGAGTGGGACGGCGACAGCCTCGTCTTTGCCTCGGACGCCGGCGGCTACTGGAACCTCTTCGCCTGGGACGAGACCGGCATCGCTCACATCCTCCGCGACGATGCGGAGTACGCTGGCCCCGCGTGGGGCCTGGGCAGCCATTGGTATGTCGTGGCGGCGCCGGGACTCTTGGTTGCGCGGCGAGTGGAAAACGGCCGTCAAGGTCTTGTCATCGTCGATCGTGAACGGGGGTTCGCGAGCCCGGTGGATGCGCCCTATGACTCGTTTGGCAGTCTCGCCCGCGCTGGTAGCGGCGTCGCCTGCATCGGCGGTCGCGCCAATGCCCCGAGCGAACTCGGCATCATCGATATCGCGACGGGAACGGTCGTGGTGGTCGCTGGCGGAGGCACGCTCCCCGTATCGGAAGGGGTTGTCTCCGCCGCCGAGCGCATTACCTTTCCAACCACCCTCGGCGACTGCCACGCCTGGTTCCACCCGCCGCGCAACGGTGCCGTGCAGGGCCTGCCCGGCGAGCGGCCGCCGCTGTTGGTCATCACCCACGGCGGCCCTACCGGCAGCGCCTCGCCGGACCTTTCCTGGCGCACGCAGTACTACACCTCGCGAGGCTGGGCCGTCGCGAATGTGGACTACGGTGGCAGCACCGGCTATGGCCGCGCCTATCGGCAGCGTCTCGAAGGCGGCTGGGGCGTGGTGGACGTGGACGATTGCGTCGCCTGCGTGCGCCACCTTGCGGCACACGGACGCGTCGATCCGGCCCGCACTGCCATTCGCGGCGGCAGCGCCGGTGGCTACACGACGCTCGCGGCCCTCGCCTTCGCCGACGCCTTCCGCGCTGGCGCCAGCCATTACGGAATCGGCGACCTCAAGGCCCTCGCCAACGACACGCACAAATTCGAGTCGCGCTACGTAGATCGCCTGGTAGCGGCGAAAGACATCGAGGCGCGCTCGCCCATCCGCCACGCCGATCGCATCGACTGCCCGGTGATCTTCTTTCAAGGCACCGAAGACCGCATCGTGCCGCCGAACCAGACCGAGGACATGCGGGTGGC
>VXSY01000172.1 GCA_009837725.1 Gammaproteobacteria bacterium
GAGGTGGGGTGGGGGAAGTCGGTTTCGTAGAGGATGTTGTCCGGGTATTGGTCGATGGCGGTGCCGAGGGCTTCGCGTTCGAACCAGAAGCAGGCGTACACCTGGCGGCGGAAGTACTCGCTCGGCAGGAGGTCCCACTCAGGGTGTTCCTTGCTGACACCGCCGTTGCGCCATTGCCAGTCGAAGGCTTCGAGCAGGGAGGGAATCCAGCCGGCGCCGCTTTCCACAGAGACGAAGTCGAGATTCGGGAAGCGGTGGCAGATGCCGCTGAAGAGGAGCTCGGCGATGCCCTTGGCATTCTCCATGAAGGAGAGGGACGAGATGCGGGCGAAGTTGGCTTTGGGACCGATCTTGGCGCGATCCTTGCTGAGGCCGGACAGGTCTTGGCCGCCGATGTGGAAGCTGATGGGAAGTCCCGCGTCTTGGGCTGCGGCCCAGAGCCGATCCCAGTGGCGCTCGCCCAAGGCGGGCTGGCCGAAATCGTGGGGTTGGCTTGGGAAGAGAACGGCGCGATGGCCCTTGGTGGCGGCGCGCTCCAGCTCATTGACGGCTGCTTCGATGTCCCAGAACGGCAGCGCCGTCACGGCGACGAAGCGCTCCGGGGCGGGAGAGGTCCAGTCGGTGAGGAAGTCGTTGTAAGCCGAGACGCATTCGAGCATCAGTTGCGGCTCTTCGAGGCGCAGGAACGTCTGCGAGCCGAAGCCGCCGACGTTGGGGTAGAGCACCTGGGCGTAGATGCCGTTCTCGTCCATGTGCTTGAGGCGCGCGTCTGCCTCGAAGCAGGCGTTCGGGATGTCGGCGTAGGTGGCGGGGTGGTCTGGCACCGTGCCGTCGAAACCGGCCATGGAGACAGCGCCGGGTTTGAAGATCACCTTGTCGCCGACCACCCACGCGTCCTCGTCGTCGCGGCGTTCGATGTGTGGAACCAGATCGCCCCACTTGCTCGACACGCGGTCGGTCCAGACGTTTGGCGGCTCGGTGAGGTGGGTGTCCACGTCGATGACCCGGTAGCGGTCGAAGAGATCAGCCATGCGCGTTTTCCCCGTCGGTGGTACGTTCCGATCTTAACGCCGATTGACTTAAGGGCGTGGCGTGTGTGCCAACCGCTGTCGCTGGGCCTCTGCCGAGGTGGGAGGCGACGGAGAGAAGGGAGAGAATCATGCTGACCTTGGAGCAGAACGAGACGCTCACGCGGACGGGGCCGGGAACTCCTATGGGCACGGCGTTCCGGCGCTACTGGCTGCCGGCGCTGTTGTCGCGAGAGCTGCCGGGGCCGGACTGCGATCCGGTTCGGGTGAAGCTCTTGGGCGAGGACTTCGTGGCGTTTCGAGACACGGACGGTCGCGTCGGCATCGTCGAGCCGCGTTGTCCGCACCGGGGTGCCAACCTCTTCTTTGGCCGCAACGAGCATTGCGGCCTGCGCTGCGCCTATCACGGCTGGAAGTTCACCACCGAAGGCAAGTGTGTAGACATTCCGAACGCGGCGCCGGACGTCGCCGAGCGGCTAATGCCGCGAGCGGGCATTCGCGCCCTGCACGTTGCAGAGGCTGGCGACATCGTCTGGGCATGGTTCGGCGAGGCGGACGAAACTCCGCCGCCGCTACCGGATTTCGAGTTCATGGCGGTGCCGCCGGAGCAGCGCTTCGTGGGCAAGAAGTTCCAGCAGTGCAACTGGGCGCAGGCGTGCGAGGGTGGCCTCGACACCGCGCACTTCTCCTATCTGCATGCCGGAATGCGAGATGGCGAGAAGGTGGGGCTGCACGAAGCCGGGCGCGGGCCACGACCGCCGGCGGGGGACAACGAGCCGCCGAGCCTCGCCCGCCTCCGTTGGCTGGCGGAGGACGGGGCGCCGAGATTCACCGTGCTGAACCACGCGGCGGGGCTCTTGCTCTGCGCCGCTCGCAGTACGGACGACGACCAGCTCTATTGGCGCATGACACAGTTTCTGATGCCGAACCACTCGCTCACGCCGGGCAACTTCCCCGAGGACACGGCGCTTGCCAACACATGGATGCCGGTGGACGACACGTCGTGCTGGATATTCTGTTACGCATGGCACCCAGATCGGCCCATCGGCGAGAAGGAGCGAGCACGGCTGGCGGCAGGCGCGGGCATCTTTGCGGAGGTGGACGAGGATTATGTGCCGCTCAGCCGGCGCGAGAACGACTACCGCATGAGTCGCACGGACCAGCGCGAGGTGAGCTTCACAGGCATTCGCGGCATCTCGGAACAGGATCAGGCGATCGCGGACAGTCAGGGGCTGATCGCGGACCGGACGCGGGAGATCCTGTGCCAGACGGACCTCGGCGTTGTGCGGTTCCGGGAGACGGCGCTGGCGGCGGCGCAGGATGCGATGGAGGGGCGGACACCACAAGGGGTGGACCAGCCGGGGGCCTATCGAGTGCGATCTGGCGATCTGGTGGCGCGGGGCGACGCCACGGTGGAGGAAGTAGTGCAGGAACGGTTCGGCGAGCACTGGGGCATGGCTGCGGGAGGTTGACGGGAACCTCTGCCTACGGCCCCTCGGACGGGAGGCATCCCGCCTTCCCTGGCGCGCCACGGGCGCGCTTGCACGGAGTTGTAGAAGTCGCATCTTTCGGCGCTAGCAGTTTGCGCCGTAGAAAACGGCGCAAAACAAGCGAGCGGATGCGTCGGCCTCTAGCGTCGCCGTCCTCTGGAGGGAGGGCGGGACCCCCTCCCTCCGAGGGCTCGCTAATGCCCGCTAGGGGCGCGCCCTGCAGGCGCGCGCGCTGGGCGTCTTCCCTCCGAGGGGCCATCTATGTCGAAGCCCGACGATAGAGAGCCACCGTCGCCCACGGTGGTGGCCGATGCCACCCTGAATGCCCCTCACGAGCGGCCGTTGTTGGCGGAGCCGTCGTTTCTGGTGCTTTGGCTGGTAGGGGCACTGGTTGGTGCCGCGCGCTGGCTCGAACTGCTCGTGGTGGGCATCTACGTTTTCGACGAGACCGGATCGCCCCTCCTGGTGGCGTCGATGTTGATGTTGCGGATGTTGCCGCTGGCGCTGTTCGGTGCGTTTGCTGGGGTGATTGCAGCGCGCTTCGATCGGCGGCGCATCCTGCTTGGTGGGTTGGCCTTGCTCGCGTTGCTGGCTGGCGGGATGGGTTGGCTGGGCAGCACTGGGCGACTGGAGGTCTGGCACGTTGCCGTCGCGGCGTTCTTGGCTGGCACGGTGTGGGCGATGGACTTTCCGGTGCGGCGCACGCTCATCGGGGAGATTGCCGGGCCGGCACGCACCGGCGCCGCCATGAGCCTCGACACGATGGCAAGTTCGGGTACGAAGATGGCGGGGCCGATCGCTGGCGGAGCGCTCTATGCCGCGGTGGGCATGGAGGGTGCCTTCTTGCTGACAGCGGCGACATATGGCGTCGCGTGTGTGGTTCTCGCCGGCACTCGGCCGCGCGTGCCTGGCCGCCTGACGAATGTCGCGAGCGGAGTGTTCTCCGGCGTGCGCGAGGGCCTGGCAGGGCTTAAGGACTCGCCGACGCTGGTGGGCGTTCTTGCCGTCACCATCGTCTTCAACGTCTGGGGCTTCCCGATCCTCTCGATGGTGCCGGTGATCGGCAAAGACGTGCTGGGGCTGACGCCGTTCGAGGTGGGGCTGATCGCCAGCATGGAGGGGCTCGGCTCGCTGCCAGCGGCCATTTGTCTCGCGCTGTTCGGCCGTACGCTGCAGTTTCGTCGGCTCTACATGGGTGGGGTGGGGCTTTATCTCGTGTTTGCGCTCGGCTTCGCGCTTTCCACCAACACCATCCTCACCGGTTTGCTGCTGCTGGGACTGGGCGTGGGGCTTGCCAGCTTCGCGGCGATGCAGAGCGCGCTCGTGCTGCTCAATGCGCCGGAGCGGCTGCGCCGGCAGATGATGGGGGTGCTGTCGGTTTGCATTGGCATGGGGCCGCTGGGGTTCGCGCACCTGGGGTTGATGGCGGCGTGGCTGGGCGCCACCACCGCCTGTTTGGTGGTAGCGATTGAAGGCTTGATCGTGTTTGCCCTAGTGACTCTGCGCTGGCGCGGATTGCTAGCGCAGCAGCCCGACCGCTTCCCCGACGATTGAGCTACCTTGTTGGCGGACGCCGGTTCGCTGACGTGCGAGCAACAGGCTTGAAGGGCCTCGGAGGGAAGGCATCCTGCCTTCCCTGCGCGCCAGCGC
>VXSY01000040.1 GCA_009837725.1 Gammaproteobacteria bacterium
ATGGCACCATCCCATTATCCCACGAGGCAGACTTTGTTCAGAGCTTCCCTAGTGCTCGCCCTCGGTCGCCGCCTCGATGCACGACCGTCGGACCACCAGATCGCCCACTTGGGCAACCGCAGGATCATCGCCATGTCAACGGCCGCCGATTGGCTGCGCCGGCAGGTCGGCGCATTGGAGACCGTCACGGGCATGAGCAGTGGCAGAGACCACCCCATGATTTCGACGAGCAGTGAGCTTCTTGGCAGTCAAGCCCCCAACCGACCGTTCCATGCCTTCAAGAAGCGACACGAAACCCCACTGGCGGAGTTCAACGACCTAACGCCAATGCTCCATTTCGGCCCGACGAGACTCACCGAGTTTCGACCTGACATCGACTACATCGTCACCCTCGCCAAACCCGAAGAATGCGCCGTCGTCATGCGTCAAGCCAGCGTGGTTTACGCCGGTGTTCATGCCCACCCGGACGAGTTCTCCGCCGAGTATCGGCAGCTGATCCGGCGCGTAGCCTTTGCGCTGGCAACTCGTCCGGTCGAACCCCTTACTCCCATCGTCGTAAACCGACAAACACACCCGCCCGGAACAGTCCGCTTCGAGCTGTCTCGGTGGGAGGGAAGCAACGATGACAACATGCGGACCTTTTACTTTCGCTTCGAGCAGCCCACTGTGCTCACGGCAACGTTGGAACACACGGGCTCCGACGCCATGATGCTGCTGTTCGGCGGCGACGGCGGCACCCGCCAGTTGCATTGGACCAGGGTAGATTCCGAATCTGGCGAGACTCTGACCATCGCTGCCAACATTAATCAGCAAGCCCTCGAGGCGCTTGGGCACCGCCATTGGGAACTTCAGGTCGTGAACTTCGACCGCGACAAGAGTGGCACTGCCAAACTGACCGTTCGTTACGACACGCCCGGCTCAGACACTCGCCTAGCGCCGCTCGCCGGAGACGACGGTGTCGAGACTTTGAACTGGCGTGCCCATGCGTTGTTTCTTGCGGCTCGGGATGGCGATGAAGACGCCTTGGCACGGATCAGGCGCCATGCACCGGCGGCGAAGTTGGAGCAGGCACCCATGAGGCACGTCGTCGCCCGCGAACACGGCTTCAACGACTGGGCAACCCTGAGCGCGCACGTGGCGTGGGAGTTGCCGAACACCCTGCCGGCGGTGCTGGCACGCGGCGCACGGATATCGTTCGAGCGCGGACTGGCCCGCTACCCGGACTCATTCTCCGCCCCGCAGCTCGCAGAACTGTTCGATGGGTTCCCCGAGCCGGTTGCCTCCCTGCTCGGCGCCGCCTTCACCCAAGCGAAGGAGCGGGGCCACCAACACTTCACCACCGAGCATCTGCTCGAAGTACTGATCGACAATCCCATATCGCAACATGTGCTGCATTCGGTGGGATGCGACATCGACGCGCTTCGCCCGGAACTTGGTGCATTGCTCGAAGCGCTTCCCGCGACCACCTTCGACGGCGAGACGCAGGTCTCCGAGCCCTTCTGCAGCGCCACCTACCGCGCCGACTTCATCCCGGCGCTAGGACGCGAGGGCATGAACCCCGGCTCGCTGCTGACCGGTCTCATGGGCGAGGATTGCGCTGCCCAGAAGCTGCTCGCAAGGCAAGGCATTCGACAACAGGACTTCGTCAACTACGTCAGCCACGGCATCGCGACGAGCTTGGCAGGGCCCGCCGCGCCGGGCGCTTCCGTGCTCGACCCGCAGTTGGAAGCGGTCGTCCAAAGAGCCTTCGCGAGCGCCAAGGCAAGCCACCACGAGTTCCTGACCACCGAGCACCTCACCGCCGCCCTCCTCAGCGAAAGCGATGTTGCCGACGCGGTTCGGTCAATGGGCGCCGATGTTGACGACTTCGCTCGGGATGTTGCCGATCACGTCGACACCACGCCCCGCTCGGACGAACCGGGCGATACCCAACCCACACGGGCCTTCAACGAAATCATGCAAGTGGCATTGGCATTGGCCAAGCGGGAAGGCCGAGACCAAGCGAGTCCACGCGATGCCTTCGATGCAATCCTGCGCGAACCGGATTTGCCGACGTGCCACTTGCTCGCGGGCGCGATGGAGGGTCCTACGCCCTCCCGCCCTAAGGGTCGCCTTTAGGCAGAGGGACTCCCGTTCATCCCCGGTTCAGACGAGGTCGGCGAGGATGCGCCGCACCGAGCAACCAAGGGGAAACACCATGCACCGCTTCGCGCTTCTCATAGCCGCTCTCGTCATCGCCACGGGGGCGCCGGTGGCCAATGCCGACGGCCAGGTGGCTGCCGACTCCGACGCCGGCAGCGTCCGTCTCAATCGCAACCTGACCCCACGGCAGGCGGCATTTGCCGTGCGACTTGAATGCTTGAAGGGCTTTCGGCAATGCCAGCGCACGATTCCAGGGGCAGCCCTGTGGTCGGACGCCGGCTACGACCTCGAGTACACCGGCTGCTGCACCGAGTTCGGTGCCTGCGTCGATCTCGTGGAGAGCCTCGACCGCTCGGTGGCAAGAGACACCGACGAACTCTACGACCTCGCCTGCGGCATCGATGTCGCGGCCAGTTCGGTGGTGACGGCGAACGACCGCCGCAAGGCACTGCTCGAAGGCGCAAGGCAAGCCCCGCTGCCGGACTCAACGATGTAGTTGGGATGCAGCCTCATCCAATCTGCCGCGCCTGACGGACTCGGCAAGAACACCCCATCGGAGGAGGCGCGCCTTGCCAACCCTCCGATGGCCCTGTTCCAGGCTGGCGCGCCCTACAGGACGCGTCGGCAGTTGCTTCGCACGTCGCACAAGCTGCCCAATGCCTGCCATCAATCATGTTACATAACTATTTAATATAATTAAGTATTTAGCTCTTTCTTCCCTCTGGTGTCCGATCCACCGACCCGTCCTGGGTCGCCCCGTTTTCGGCATCCAGCGTGTCGCGATTGGCCTTCGCCGACTCTACGGCTCGCCGATCAGTCTCCACCAGACGCTCGAGCTCCGTGTGCACCCGTTCCACCACGGCTTCCGCGTTCCGGAACCAATCCGTCGACCAGATGCGCACGATCGTCCAGCCGAGCCCCTCAAGCACGCTCTGCCGGACCTTGTCCCGGTCGCGTGCGGTCGCCGACGAGTGGTACTGCGCACCGTCGCACTCGACGCCGCAAAGATACCGGCCCGCCTGATCCGGGTGGACGACGCCGAGGTCGATCCGGAAGCCCGACACACCAACCTGTGGCCGGACCTCCCAGCCCTTGGATCGGATCGCATCGGCTACCGTTTCTTCGAAAACGCTCTCGGTGGGCCCGAGCGAGCCTTCGTCGCGCGCGGGCAGAGCAATCGCGCCGCGTTCCGCGTAATCCAAGAACGCCTTCAGATCCTTCACCCCCTCCGCACGTGTGCGGCCAAGGTCGATCTGATCGGCCGTGATCGACGAAAAGACATGCAACTCGCGGCGCGACCGAGTGACCGCCACGTTCAGGCGCCTCTCTCCCCCGGCGTTGTTGAGCGGGCCGAAGTTCATCGTGAGTTTGCCGGTGTGGTCCGGGCCAAATGTTGTGGAAAACAGCATGACGTCGCGCTCGTCGCCCTGGATGTTCTCCAGGTTTTTGACGATGACCGGCTCCTCGCGGTCGTCGGCGAAAAACCACTCCAAATCGCCGGCGTCCCGACGGACCTTGTCCAGTAGGTCAAGCACCAGTGACTGCTGCTCGGAGTTGAACGTGATCACGCCCAGCGTGGGACGGTTCTCTTCCGGCAGCCGCAACCAGTCCGTGAGGCGCCGCCGCACGGTGTCCGCGACGGCCACCGCCTCCTTGCGATTCACTCGGCCACCGGATCCGCGGGCGTATACGCCATCGACCTTGTGGAACGTCAGACCGCCAGCGTCCGTCGATGGTGCCGGAAAGGTGACGAGTCGCCCACCGTAGTAGAAGCGGTTGGAGAACGCGATCAGTGCTTCGTCGCGGCTTCGGTAGTGCCATGCGAGGTGCCGTTCCGACATGCCCGCAGCCGCCACTTCATCGAGGATCGAGGGCATATCGCGCTCTATCTCCGGAAGGGACTCGTCCTCGTCGTCCGCTCGCCCGAAGAAGTTCGTTGGTGGGAGCTGCTTCGGGTCGCCCACGACGATGGTCTGGCGCCCTCGGGCAATGGCCCCGATCGCGTCCCAGGTCGTAATCTGCGAGGCTTCGTCGAAAATCACAAGGTCAAACGCCGCCCGACCCGCCGGCAGGTATTGCGCGACGGATAGCGGCGACATCAAGACGAATGGCGCCAGCTTGCCGAATGTCTCGGGCAGGCTTTCCAGCAGCCGCCGGATCGGCATCGACGGTCTCTTGAGACCAAGCTGGTGACGCAGTACGCCGAGTTCTGACCTCCTCGTGACACCGTCCCTGGCCGGCAGGTCGTGCGCGAGTAGTCGCAGCACCTCCGCCGAGGCGAGTTCGGCCGCCCTCGCGTCGAGCCTGCGGAAGGCCTCGATGACGCTCTCGTGGTCCCAGTGGCTGAAGCGCCGCAGTTCTGCACTCTCGTCCATGGCCCAAGGCAACCACCAAGCGGCATACGCCCGTTCGAACGCCTCGTCCGCGGGCCCGGCCACCCGTCCGTCTTCGAGAGCTTCGATGAGCGGGCCGAGCCCCGCAGCATTGGCCTGATTCCGGGTCTCGGTCCATCTAACCCAATCTGCGAGTCGCGCACGCGGCAAGCTGCGAGCTGTCGGCCGGCAGCGGCGCGTACAACTCACCCGGCGGATGCCGTCGATCGATGTCCCGTTCCCGCACGGCATCGCCAGTGGTTCGGTCCAGGTGATCCCCTTCGCCACCGTCAATTAGGTGGCGGACCAGCCGGTTCTCCCGAAGCCGATCCGCGCGGTCCACAAGATCCTTCCACATGAGGTACTTGGCAAACGAGAACGTCGAGAGCGCGAGGTCCTCGACCACCTCGAAGCCGGCCACGTCGCGGACGTGTCGCCGCACCACGCCGAAGATCCGTGGGACATCGATGCCGCTCTCATCGCACGGCAGATCCGCCTCAAGTTCCGGCATCCGAATCTGGAAGTCGCGTTTCAGGAACTCGAGCAACGTGAAGTTAATGCACACGTCGTCCTCGTGATGCGCGAGCCTGAACGGCGACTGCGCCGAGCGGCGTTCCAGCTTCACCGGAATTAGCAGCAGCGGCGCGCGGTAGATCCGCGTGTCCCCCTCGGTCTTCTTCCACCGCAGGAAACCGGCCGCGAGAAAGAGGGTGTTCGTGCCACCCTCCTGAAGGTCGCTGTTGGCACGACGAAAGAGCGTCCGGAACCGCGTGTTCATCTCCTGACCGGTGAGTGGCACAGCGATCTGACGACGTTCGAACGCTCCGCGCTCCACCTGCTCCTCGATCCTGGCGGCTTCGGCCGCGGAGACGGATCGGTCGCCCACGGGGTTTTCGTCGTTCAGCGACAGCCCCCGGAACCTTCTGCCATCCGCCAGCGCGTCCTCGAGCGCCGCGACGTTCGAGCAACGGAACGGCACGGTCTGTTTGCTGTCGCGGAAGTTGAGCAGGCGGTTCCGAAGCGACAGATCGAGGAGCTTGCGCTGCCAGCGCTCAATGCGGTCCTGCGGTCTCGGCGGCTCTTCGTCACGTTCCTCGCCGGGGAGCAGACCGAAGTCAGGAACGCGCGGCAGCGTGGCCGTGGCCACGTCATCGTTCCCGGCATCTTCTCCGAGCTCCTCGCGATGGTGACTCGCGAGCGGACGAATCCGTGCGGCCCTGGACCGTGCGATGTCCACCGCCATCACGAACTCGGCCTCTCGATCCTCCCCAAGGCGCCGCCGCCCCTCGTCTTCAGCCTGCTCGAAGCCGACCGACGGACGCTTGGTCAGCAACGTCGTCTCCAAGGGCACCAGCTCGTGCGCCTGCACCGCCTTCCGAACAGCGACGACGTCTGGCTCGGTGACGTGCCCGAAATCCCGCTTCTGGATCCAGACTGCCACCCAGGCGTGACCCTGCGAGAAGAGAACGGCCGGATTGAGGCCGGCAGCTTCGAACGCGGCCGCCAAGAGCAACGTCGAGTCGAGACACGTCGCCAAGCCTTCATTGGCGATCCGGGCCGGCCCTCGGATCTTCTGTCCTTCGCGCTCAAACGACGCCGGTGGCTCCGCGTAGGTCAAACCCAGCCCCGTCGTCGCCGACCAGATCGCAGCCGCGAGCACGTAGGCCCGCCCCGGATCCCCAGACTGATAGCCGTTCAGCGAGCCATCGTACCCGGCAGCTTCGAGTAGTCGTGCGGCCTCCTTCAATAGCTTCGCAACCACCGGCTCGTTGGGGGACACGAAGGCGGCGAGCACCTGGGCCATGTCGTTCAGACCGCCCCACTCGTCCCGCGCCAGCAAGTCGATGCGAAGCCGCTCAGCGACCGGCTCGAACCCGTCCGCCTCCACCCGGATTTCGAGTTCCGCAACCTCGGCTTCGTTCAGGCCCGCCAAGCGAGCGAGGTCTAATGTGGTGCTTGTGTCCGTGATGTCTTGCGCATGTCCGGGAGCAACCCGATCCAAAGTCCACGCCTTCTCACGGATGATCGGCGGCGATGCGCGAAGGCTCACGCGGACGTCAGCGATTGCCGCCTCGCCCCGATTGTGTACGACTAGGCGACGTACGACGGCAATGTCGTTCTGAGCGCATGCAAAGTTGACTCGGCTCAAGCTCTCACAGCTAGCGGCGAGCATGTTCTCGTCCCCCATCGATCCCTCTGTCCTGCTCATTCGGCTCGGGTCCAATACGCACATTCACCAGCGCGCAAGCACCAAGCGTACCCGACACACAACATTCCGTCCTACAAGCCGTAGGAGATTTCCCACGACCTAGCGCCATACGGCACTTTTCTTGGCGACACGCGACACCCTTCTCGCAAGGTGGTCCGGGCGTTGTCCCACATCTCGCCCTTAGGATCGATGCAAGCGCGGCGACCGTGTGCAGATTGGGGCCGAACGCCGTCCAGACTGTCGCGCATGCACGACATTCGGGCGCCGACCACCCGCCGATGTGCGCCGTCGAGGGCCGCTTCGGCCGGAGGGTCACTCACAAGAACGCGTCCGAGGCAAGACATTCCGGCTCACGAGCGCCGCAGGGCGAGTCGCCATCACCTGTGTGAGGCGGAAACGTCTGTGTGTCGGGTCGAGAAAGATGACCTGACACGAGAACTCGCTTGCTTGCTCGGTTTCAAGAGGACTGGGACGGGGATTCGACTTGTGATCAGCGAAGCCTTGGCGGGGCGATAGTACGATGGACAACGCCACTGGCACTCGGGTCAACGCACCACGATAATGACCAACGACCCCGTGGCAAGCGACTACAGGACCGCGCACTTGGAGCGTTTCTACACAATCCTGTCGCGCCTAAGCAAGGGCGTCGGTGGCCCAAGGCTGCTGGCCCAGTGCACCGGCCGCATGGACTGGCCACGCCGCGGCGTCTACTTCTTCATGGAGCCCAACGAAGTTCGAACGGATTCCAGCACCGGGCCACGAGTGGTTCGGGTCGGTACGCACGCTCTGACGTCCGAGTCGAGCACTACACTGTGGAACCGACTGTCACGCCACCGAGGAGTTGCGACAAGTGGCCGCGGCAATCACCGGGGCTCCATCTTCCGCCTTCTCGTCGGGACGGCAATCATGGGGAGGGAGCCGGGCTACGAGGTCGACAGCAGGGGTCAAGGCAGTTCCGCAGACCGCGGCACCCGCAACGCCGAGGCCGGCCTGGAAGAACTGGTCACCAACGCGATCGGCGAGATGCCGCTCCTATGGCTGCGGGTTGACGACGAGCCTAGTCCGGCAAGCCAGGGAGGCTATATCGAACGCCACAGCATCGGGCTGCTGAGCAATCTCACGCTGCCACCTTGCGACCCGCCGTCTCCTGTCTGGCTTGGACATCTATGCGACCGCCCGAAGGTCCGAGAATCCGGTCTTTGGAACCAGCAACACGTCGATGCCCCCTACGCCCCAGATTCCTGGACGCGTTCAGCAGCTTGGTCGACGAACAATTGGCCGCGGAGTCCAACCTATGAGCCTAGCCGACGAAATCCGCCAGCACGCCCTGCAGCACTACGTGGAGCCGGCGCGCAGCACCCACCAGCCGACCGTGACGATCCGCGCGGGCGACATCTGCCGAAACCTCGGCCTGCGCGGGCGAACACCCAGCGTCTGCAGCGCGCTTGAGTCGAGTGCCTTTCTCAGCCTTGGCGGGCTCAAGCTGCTCGAACGGACCGGTCCGCGCCAAAGCACGACGACGAGGTTCCGCTACGCGATCGGGCAGGCATCGCCGGACGCAGCCAAGACCAGCAGTGCTGAGCCTGGCGCGACGGACACACCGCACGAGACTTGGGCGCAACCCGTACCCACGGCTCCCAGCCACCGCGGTCGGGACGATTTCACCGTGGTGATTCAATGCGCCGCGACAAAGCAGCCCGAGGCGGGCCACCTCATCGGAGAGGACGGCAACCCCATCCTGTTCGTGGCGCGACCCGACCGGGCACCGAAGACTAAGGACATCCTCTACCAAAGACCCGATGACCTAGCCCTCGATGGAAGGACTTGGCGAGCCCATCTGCTCGACTACAACCGTCGCAGCCACAATCCGCTCGGCATCCTACCGGCGTGGCAGCTCTACAGGCCTCCCGTCTACGGCGAGCTTGCTGACGCGTTCGGTCTCGAGAACCTGTTCATCCTCTCCGCGGGCTGGGGCCTGCTGGCAGCAGGTTTCCTGACGCCGCAATACGACATCACGTTCACCAACCAAGCCGACATCCACAAGAGGCGTTCCCGAAGGGATAGGTTCGCGGACTTCCGCATGCCGCCCGACGACCGGGAACAGCCCGTGGTGTTCCTCGGTGGCAGGGACTACGTCGGTCTGTTCCGGGCGCTGACCCGCGGCTCGGCCGGGAAACGCATCGTCTTCTACAACTCCGCGAACGCGCCCGACGTCACAGACTGTCGCTGCGTTCGCTTCAAGACAACGACGCGGACGAACTGGCACTACGAGTGCGCGAGGGCGCTGATTGATGGCACCCTGGATTTACCCCTTTGACGACGCTCCCGTGCACCAAGCGCAACCGCGCTCGCAGGTCGTGTTCTTGACCCACAGTACGCCACCATGCAGGATCGCCGGCTTCGAACTCACACCGATCAATGCGACTAATCAGTACGACCCAATAGCGTCGCCATGTGCGATGCGTTCTCGATGGAAGCAACGAGGCATAGCATGATACCGAACCCCTCACGCGGGCGCGAAGCCGATCGACTGGCGGACTCGAGCATCTGACGATGGAGGTCTCTTTCGGTCCCGCCTTCCTGCCCTCCCTGGACGATTTGGCGCCAGCCTCAACCTCCCGCATCCTCCAAGCAATCCAGCGGTTCCAATCGAACTCGTCCAGTCCTGGTCTCAACTTCGAGAAGCTCCACGGACGCGCGGGTGCAAAGAGGCTCTGGACCTTCCGCGCATCCCAAAGCCTCCGTGTCCTCGTCGCTCGCGAAGGTGAAACTGCCGTTGCACTGTTTGCAGGAGAGCACAATGCGGTCTACGAACTGGCCGACAAGTCCGCGTTCGTCGTGCCGAAGGCCGGCGCGCCGACGCTGATTCGATTTGCAGCCAGTAACGGTCCTACGGACGACACTGCAGCAACTGACATGGCCGGCATGCCAACCGCAAGGCTGGACGATCCCGGTCGTTCGATCTTGGACCATTGGACCACGCCCGAGTTGCTCCGAGCCGGCTTCAACGAGAGTGACGTTGCCGTACTGCGCACCGTCCGGGGCGAGGACGCGCTGCTCGATGCGTTGCCCGACGAGGCCAAACTCGACCTCGCCATCGAATGCAGCGAAAAATCACCCGAAGAGTTCTTCCAGCCGGAGATGTTTGGCGACGACGGCGCCACTGATTTCCGAGACGCGATCGTCAAGCGCGGTGCCTTGGCGGGCCTTTCGTCACTCCTCGATGCAGACGAGATGGCGCGACTTCTGTCGGGCCCCATCGAAGACTGGATGCTGTTCCTCCACCCCGAACAGCGAGCGATCGTTGACCGGCACTACAGCGGCCCGGCCCGCGTCCGCGGTTCCGCGGGTACCGGGAAGACCGTGGTCGCCATCCACCGGGCAGCCGCGCTCGCACAGCGCGACGCAACGCCTGGTAAGCCGACGATCCTCTTCACCACTTTCATCAAGAGCCTGCCGCCCGTCTTCAAGAACCTCTATCAGCGACTCCCGAATGCTGTCCCGGGGGCCGTCGAGTTCGTGCACATCGACCGCCTAGCCAACCGAGTCTGCCGGGAGGCCGGCATCGTGCCCGCACTCAATAAGGCGCATATCGATCAGGCATTCGATGGGGCCTGGGCGGACGTTGTTGGACCCGGCACACCCTTGCGAACCTCCCGCCTGACCAGATACTACGTCCGCGACGAGGTCAGGGAGGTGATCAAGGGGCGCGGGATCGACTCTCTCGACGAGTACCTGAGGATGGAACGGACCGGCCGCCGGACTCGCTTCACATCGGCCATGCGTCGTCAGGCATGGACGCTGCGCGAGGAATGGGATCGGCGGATGGCCGCCGCCGGGGTGACTGATTTCCCCGACGTTGTGCGATGGGCCCGGGATCTTGCTCGCAAACGGCAGAGCCCCACGTTCCGGTCGGCCATCGTCGACGAAGGCCAGGACTTCACTCTTGTCGGGTTGCAGTTCGTCCAGGCGCTCGTCGCGCCGGCCCGCCAACCCGACTCCCCGAACGGGTTGTTCATCGTCGGCGACGGTGCGCAGAAGATCTACCCAGGTGGCTTCACCCTCGCGCAAGCCGGCATCGATGTCCGAGGCAACAGTTCGGTTCTCCGCGTCAACTACCGCAACAGCCACGAGATCATCACGGCGGCTATGGCCTGCACGGGCTCGGAGCAGGTCGACGACATCGGTGAAACCTATCTCCGCGGCGATGAAGACGTTCGCGGCATCTCGGCGCGCCAAGGGGTCAAGCCAGTCCTGTTCCGAGGCGGCGACTTCGGTGGCCAGATCCGCTATGTCGCGGAGACCGCGAAGCGCCTGGCGAATGCCGCCAGCCTCGACCTCGGCGACATCGGCGTCCTCGCGCCGACGAACAAACTGGTCAACCAGACCCAAGGCGGGCTCCAAGCGATGAGCGTCGATTGCCAGCCGCTCGCGAACTTCGACGGCACGTCCACGAGCCGCGTCAAGATCGGCACGTTCAAACGTGCCAAGGGTCTGGAGTTCAAGGTCGTTTTCCTCCTTGGGCTGGGAGATGACTCCTTCCCCTCGCCGAAGCGACACTGGCAGACCGTGGAGGAATACGAGGAGCGCCGAGCCTTGGAGACCACCGAACTGTTCGTCGCGATGACGCGGGCTCGGGATGGGCTCTTCCTAATCTGCGACGACGAGCCGTGCGACGCGATCTACGAGGGTTTGCAGCACATCGACGAAGTGGCGGTCTGAGAGCCCGCGTTGGTCCACACGGCGGCAGCGAGCTTCGACTCCGCAACCGGCCACCCGGCCGGACCTTCTCGCCGAGGTCAAACCGCATCGTTCTCCGCAAGGATGATCCTCGTCAACCCCCTCGCACGGGAAGTCCAATATCGCGGCCACGCTGGGAGCGCCGTATTCGATGTCTGCAGGAACTTAGCGGCCACCAGCCAGATTCTCGACAAGATCGACGGCCCATGTAGCGCTCCTACTCGGGTGCCCGAACCGCCCGTCGACTCCGATGACATTCAGCTGGCGGCGGACCACGGCGCGGTAGGCTTCGCGCCCACGGTTCGTAAGCACACGCGCACTTGAGTAGCTCCAAGCGGCAACCACCCGACCGTCGTATCCGTTGAGTCTACCGGCGAGTTCCTCAGCCCTGTCCAGACTTGCGAACACGGAGTCGCCAGTGCCCTCCCCAGCGTTCAACTGCTGAATGAGGAGCTCCATCGATGGCTGGCAAATGTCGGACAGGTTTAGCACGCGAACATGGTTGTACGCCAGCTCATCCATGACTTCCACAAGCTTCGCCTGAGTCCTATCTGGTCGGCCTCTCGCAAGTCCGTCATGTCGCCAATCTCGCCGGGCTCCCTCTGTTGCCAAACTAAGTCATCACCCGTTGGCCTCGACGCCCCGGGATTGGTCATGATGACAATGAGATTCGGTACCTCCTCAGACAGGTTCGCTATTTCGTCATCGGCCCGTTGCTCTTTGACGATCTCAAGTGTAGATCGGCACCGAATATCACTCGGTAGCTGGTAGAAGTCGCCGTAGAAGTGCATGAGCTCAGTCTAGATTCTCGACTGATGTACCACGAGCGATTGTACAGGTTCAGGACGGGTTCAGGACATATCGGACGTCAGGCAGCCTCCTGCAGCGTAACGAAGTAGCGGCCGGGGTCAACATGCCGATGGCGGAGTAGGGTCGGTGGGGTGTTGTAGTAGTCGAGTTGAGCGTTGGTGTCGGCGACGGTCATTTCGCCGAGGTACTGGGTCCTGAACTCGATGCGGGTGGTGCGGTTGGCGCGGCTCGACGTGGCCGTTGAGCTGAGGCCTGCGCGGCGGCAGGACGGCGAGCTATGGGCGAAAGTGGACGGATGAGTTGAGTCGTGCGGCGTGCCTCTGCTGACATTGAGTTTGACGATCCAGTTCCAGCAAGAGGAGCACACCGCACATGGACAACGATAATGTGGTCGCGCTGGCGGTGCCCCGCTCGGCAAGTCGGCGACTCGAATCCAATGAGAAGTGAGCCTGAAGGTGCGGTTGTGGACCATCGGAGGATGATCTTTAGCCTAGGCGTCGAACGGCTCCGCACGCTGCGAGCGGCTGTGCGGCCTCGACTGGGCCGAGCGACTCCTCAAGCCCGACATCACCTTGGAACTCGCCGTACACCAGATTTGACAATAGCTCCGGTCACCAAGCTGCGACACTCAAGCCCTACCGTCGGCGGATCCGCGGTTCCCGCCCGTCCGGCCGATGCCCGTTGCGCGTCAGGTTGTGGAGATCGGGTCGGCTAGCGCCGCGGCAGCCGTGGCCATGACTCCATCTTTCCTCTCGGGTCATAGGCCTCCCACGGTAGCGCGAACTGCGACAGCCCTTTCGCAGAGGCCGCCTGACCCAATAGATCCATGTGTCTTCGCACGTCCTGCTCGCAGTAATACGCTGTACGTTCGTCGACTTCCTCATCGTCAAGCTTCGGCCACATCGGGTGAGCCCTGTACAGCCGCGCGGGATCTTTGACTACGTAGTGCTCGCACTGCCGACGGAACAGCTCAAGGTCCTCCGGAGCGTGCGCATGACAATGGACGACGTTCGTGCCGAACGGTGCGGCCGGCGTTTCGTGGAGGGTCTGTCGCCAGACGTGCTCAAGCGCGCGGTCTATCTCTTTCCTTTCCGATACCGTCCAACTCAAGGAGTCTGACTTCACGGATCGAATCTCCGACTCCGAACGGGGGGGATCGTGACGGAACGACCCCGCCTGCTTGCTCTTGTCCCATTCCGTTGGCCTGCCCTCATCGATCATGGCCTTGAGACTGGTGCGCAATACGTCAATCACATCCGAAACCAGGCCGTCGTCCGGCCCGCCCTCCCCCTGATATGCTTGCGAGACTGTGGCCGCTCCGTGCACGATGTCGTTGTGAAGGCTGTAGAAGCGCTTGAGCGTACATCGGGTTCGCTCCCTCTCGTCAGTGGAGTCGGCGAAGTGCCAGGACGCGCGCCCCGCGATGGTTTTCCGTTGGTTGCGATTCTCGCCCTCCTCCATGAAAAGTGCTTCCAGTGCAATGCACGCGTCTATGATGCGATCCTCGCGTTCGGCCCTTTCCGCGCTATCACGCAAGCGGCGGAGCGCCAGCCCTATGCGCCGTGCCGATGCTTCTGGCAAATCGCCGTATCTCGCCAACAAGGCACTCGCCTCCTCGACCGGGAGAGGTCGATGCTTGGACGCCGACGGACTTGGACGCAGCGACACGAATGTGTCGAGCATTCCCCCCGTGCCCCCAAATGCGAACATGGGGAACGGGAGCGCGTCGACCACCGTTCGCGGCGTGAAACCAGCTCTCGCGAAGGGGCGAAGACCCTCTCCCCACACCAGGCCAAGGATGAGCGTCAGCGTATCCAGACCGTGCCGCAGAAACGGACTGATGGCGTACTCGTTGATCGTCTCCGGTGGAGCCGGCCTGTCGAATCGCTTCCATTCTAGCGCGCAGAGACCGCTGGTGTGGTGTAGCGGTTGCGAGAGGCTAAACGCGAACTCGGTGTTTATGCGTGGGAGCACGTCTTGCGCCGGTAGGAGCGAGCAATGGTCATCAAGCCTTATCGGCCTCGAGATAGAGGGACCCGTCAGCAAACACATGCTGTGGACCTCCAACATCCCATGACGAGCGAACTCGACAGCGTGTGCGGCGACCGAGTCCACGCCGTGTAGGGCTGTCGCCACGATTAGCTTGCGGCTTGCGGACGCCGCATCGAGTTGGTCTTCGGTAAGTGGACCCAGATAGTCTCGCGAAATCACGGTGTCGCCGGGCGGCTTGGTCTGACGCTTGGCGCCCCAGTGGACCTCGACCCAATCACGTACTGCCTCAAAGGCAGGGCCATCGAAGTCCCAGTCACCGTTATGGACAAGAGCATCGGCCGATTCCGAGTCGCGGTAGGTGTGCGGCAACGCCTTCAGTGGGTCCGACACGACCTTCCGCCCGACACCCACGTCCACACCAAGCTCTCCTCGCGCCCGCGTTAGCCGCTGGGCGATCGTCTGGAGGTCCGGCGGTCTGGTCATCGGCGCAATGATGCATTGGTTCCTTTGTTCGCGCCAGCCCAGCACTTGACCGGCAAGCCAATTGAAGCATGTCGAGAACTCGCTCGAGGCATGTCGCCCCTTCCGCCACGCCCACTGCCAGCGCCGACCCGTCAGACCACCCTTGCACGTGGCCGCATTCAGAACGCCGCAAGCGCGCGGGGATGCGCCCAAGACCCTTGCCGCCACGCAAGCTGTCGTGCCCCCGACCCTCGAGACCAACCAGCTCCGGCGACTCCTGTCCCACCAGACAGTCCACCGCCTCACCCGCAACCTCACCTTCTGTCAGGACGGGCGCGAGGACCAGTTGCTCGACATCCCCGGCCGCAGGCGCCAACTGCGCAAGGACGGAAAAAGTGTGTGGCGGGTTTAAGCCGGATTTCGCAACCCATCACTCGGCAGCGCTCTGTACTCGTTGACCCACAGCGTCCGACGCCCGAGTAATCCAGCTCGCACGCGCTGCGCGTGAGTACGGTGCCAGCCAGCTCCTTAGACCCTTGCGCGAACAAGCAGCCGGCATCTACGAAGACTGCAACGCGGCCCATCGTGCAACTGGGAACCTGGATTGGTTGGGGGGCTCCCACGGGAGCCCCCTATTAGCTGGCCCAATTCACTATAGGGCGGGCCATTGAAGTGAAGCATGCCGGGGGCTGACTGCGGACGTCAATGCCTAGTCTCCAATGAGAAGTGAGCCTGAAGGTGCGGTTGTGGGACCATCGGAGGGTGATCTTTAGCCTGGGCGTCGAACAGCTCCACACTCTGGAGCGGCTGCGCGTCTCTGGACGGGAGCGTCGCGAGCAAGAACGCCAGCGTCGTACTACGCCGCTGGCTGGAACACGTCCACATCCTGCGCCGCCACGCGCCGCTGGTGGACGAGTTCACGCGCGGCGTGCTCTCGCCGGCCGTCAACTTCCACCGGCCCCTGTATATTCGGCGTCGAGCGGGTCCGACCAGAGGGTCCACGTGCGCCGCACCTACCCCTACGACCAAGGTGCAGACGCCCTGCGAGCGGCTGCGCGGCCTCGACTGTGCCGAGCGCAACCTCAAGCCCGACGTCACCTTGGAACTCGCCGTGCTCCTCCCACGAAGGGGAGGATGGGCGCAGAGGAGAGCGTGCGAAATTGCTTACGGTGTGTAGGACGGAAAAGAGCGTGGCGGGTTTTGAACCCCTATAGGTCGGTTCGACTCCGACAGGGCTCTCCAGCCAGTCCAAATTGCCCGTTAGAATGGCCAGATACCCATAGAGAAGGAGACCCGCAATGGGCTGCCGAGTAGGAACATCGAAGACTCCGTACGAGCGAATCGAATACTGGAAAGAGGAAGAAGACCACGACGACGGTTACGTGCTGCACTCTGCCCTCACGTATGACCAAGCCCAAGACAAGGAGAAAGAGGAAGGCGACGAACGTGGCTGCTACTACAAGCTTGGAGGGGATCCGGGTTCTGACAGGGACGAGCCCATCTGGTCGGTGTACATCGTTTCGGGAGGTACCGCGCCTGGCGACTAGGGCATAAACTTATTCGAAAACGGTCTAAGGTTGGCTGGAACACGTCCACAACCCGGGCCGCCTCGCGCCGCTGGTGGAGGAGTTCACGCGCGACGTGCTCTCGCCGGCCGTCAACTTCCACGGGCCCCTGCATGTTCGCCGTCGAGCGGGTCCGACGAGAGGAACCACGTGCGCCGCACCTACCCCCACGACCACGTGCAGACGCCCTGCGAGCGGCTGCGCGGCCTCGACTGCGCCGAGCGATTCCTCAGGCCCGATGTCACAATCCATCGGACGTCGTGGCCCTTGGGGGGGCCTCGTTTTCGAATCGATTTAAATTTTATATTTATCATCCTGTTACGTTGATCCGCCGGTTACTCGATCCCACTACCGATCACCTTCCAGCGTCGCGATGCCGAGGCGTCCGAAGGCGCGTTGCGGCACTGCCTGAAGCCTTGACCATACGCCGACAACGCCAGCCCGTCGCGCGCACGCTCCGTTAATCGCGATCGCCAGACTTCGTCCGCCGCGCCAAGGCACGCGGCCTTCCCCCCCCGGCTCCGCCTGCACCAGCTTGACGACCGGCCTGCCCGCTGCCAGACCACGGCAGCCATCGCCAGCGTGGGGAAGGCGACTTCCTCTGCGAGCGGTACCGCGGCGAGCGCGACGTCGAGCGCGGCCTCGTCGTTGAGGAACTCCCGGCCATAGTGGAAGCTCTCGCGCAGGCAGCGGATTAGCCGCTCCACCTTGCCCTTGGTCTGGGCGCGAGGCGGGCGGCACGCGAGCGGCGTGGACCCCCAGTGAGCCGCGAAGCGACGGAACTCCGCGTTCAGCGCGATGCCGCCGGCCGGCCGGTCGTCGAGATCACCACCGCCCGCATCTGGTCGAACAGCAGCTCCGCCGGCACCCCGCCGAAGGCCGCGAACGCGCACTCGAGCCCCTCCAGCAGCACGGCCATCGTCTGGTTCGCGTAGAAGCGCACCCACAGCGGCCTCGAGTGCCCCCAGCGCCACCACCAGCGCGCGTCGCCGGCCCCACGGAAAATGGACGAGCCGAAGTCCACCTGACCCTGACGGCCCGGCTGTGTCTCGAACCGCAACGCCTCCTCCGCAGGCACCCGCGGGCGAACCGAGCGGACGTAGTCTCTAACCTAGTTGCAGCCCCGTCGTAGCCCGCCTTGAGGATCTCGTCGAACAGCCGCTGCGCCTCCAGCCGCGCCTCGATGATCCCCCGGTACGGATCGAGCTTGCGTGGCACCGCGTCACGGAAGTCAGAAAGGCACAGTAGTGGGTTACCCTCCTAGTCGGTCGCGGTTGCCGCTGTGCTACATCCTCGCAAGCTCCGCCCTGCGCCTCGCTTCCTGGCCCTTCTGCCGCTCTTCCCGCGCTCGACCGCCGCCTAGACCTTGCCGCAGCTGCCCAAACAGGATGCTTCACGCTCACTTGGCGTTGGAACGCGTCCACCCCTTCAGGTTCCTCGTACCGCTGGACCACTCTGCCATTGACAACCCTCGCCTCGTATATGAACATGGCGTCACGGTTACGCGTGGACATCAAAGTCCCAGATTGTCCTGGGCCGGCGATTCCCTTAGCGAGAGTTCCTGGCGGACGCTGCCTGCCCCCAGGAAACGTGGTCAAGAGGCTGGATCGGATGAGTCGGACGGGCCCGTCCTCTCCCCGATGGTTGACTTGGCTTGTCGGCGCGCAGACACGATGCACCACGCAATTCGCGGCGCATCCGTCGCTAACCCTGCATCAGGCAGATTCACAATGCAGCCGCGACGAGATTTCGTCGCGGCTGTCGTTGTCCCCCGCGCCTCACATTCTCACGTGGTCGTTCGGTGCTATATTCACGTGGCCCCCACGACTCACCGACCGTCGCTCGCCATCCTCATGGCAGTCGTGCAGCTCGACTCGACCCCTCCCGCCCTGACAGTCATAGTGGAACCTTGGATCGAAGCTCGCTCCGAACCGCAGCCGCCCACGCACCACACAGTCCTTCTGATGCTCTGAATCGTCCCACCCGGGCGCCAATGCGTGCCTGGGCCCGCAACTCTCGAACACCAGCCCGCCACGCCCAACATAGAAACGGCGACCGCCCACCGCTTCACTCGGCAAGGATCCCGCGACCTTGGTTAACCGCGCCTTGAATTGCTCCCGCGTCATTTGGCCGAGCCCGGCCCGCTTGACCAGATCGAACACCTCGCGTACGTCTTTCCCGAAATTCCGGGGCGGCAGCAACAGACACGTACGCACGGTCTGGCGATTGACCTGTTCAACGACTTCGTTGAGCAACTCGTTTGCAGCCTTTACTTCCCGCCGAATCTCTAGTGCCGTCCGGTTGACCACCACCTTCTTCTGGCGCTCGCTAGACCAACCCAACTCACCAGCCGAACAATCCGTAAGCGCCGTCACCAGCGCTTCAGTGCCGAAGTGCTTGAACACTCGGTCATCGTCACCGTCACCCCTCGGTACGTACACAACGACAAGCCGAACCTCACGCAACAACCGCTCTCGATTGCGGTCCTGCTTTTTTCTGAAGCCCGAACACATCCGATCGTACAGCCCTTGCAGGTAATACCTCGTGTACGACTTCGCGACCTCAAGCGGCGACCACGCGACCACCCTCAACTCATCGACCGATGTGAGTTTCTGAACGACACCCCTTCCCAGTTCGTGAGGCAACCCAGCAATCACCACCCAGGGCGACTTGCCCATCAATCCCGGCGCCGAAGCTTGTTCACGACATCCAGTGGCATCGTCACTCGTCTCATCTCGTCTTCATCGAGGGTTGCTAGCAGCTTCCCCAGCAAATCGTCCGTCGCTTCCCCGGATGTGCGAGCCCGCGCTCTTTGGAATGTCCCCAAAGGGACGTCCACCTCTTTACTCCACCTCTCCATGCTCTCTACTACGTCGTTCGCGTCACCACCCGGATCCACAATGAACGACCGCTCGACTTGGATGAACCCATCCGGTGCACTGAAACCCTCCCGCACGTCCTCGAACCTTACCGGTTTCTCCGATCGTACCCACCTCGTACGTCCACTTCCCAAAGGCTTCCTGAACGCCGCCCAGAACCCCACCTCGAATCGGCCTTCCCCTTGTGGCGTCGCACGACGCGTGCGCTCCAGCAGTCCACTCTCGTGCTGCTCGTCGCGCACGTCGACATGCCAAGGAATGACACCGATCAATTGCGCAACGTCCTTGTGCTTGATCAATCGAACCCGGCCCTGCAGCCTCGTCTCCACGAATCGGGCAAGTCCTACCCCTTCAGTCCTGACCCCTTTGCCGATCTCACCACTCCCAAGTTCGCTCAGCAGCAATGGGACCTCTCGCTCCGCCCAACACCGCTCAACCAACTGCACAGCCTGCTCCACTAGGCCGCTACCCGTTCCTTCCTCTTCCAATCTGACTCTCCATGGTTCGTCGCGCGTCGCTTCAAGCACGACCTCGCAGAACCAGCGCTGTTCCTAGACCCGGATTTCCGCTCGATCTCGTCCAGCGCCAGATCAGCCCCGTCGGTCAAAAACCGCGTCGTTCTCGTCAACTCGTGCCGGGCAATACTAGCTGCCGTATCCCGACCACCGCCACCACTTCTTGAACGCCCACGGACTCGCATCCCTCAGCCGTAGGTACCCTCCCACCATGACTCGGCATCTTCTCCGTTCATATCCGGTAGCCGCACTGTTCCATGCGCCCTCCAGCGTGCCGGCAGCCACCGACTCGACAAGCTTCGCCACCCGCCCACCGCAGCCGACGCTCCGCCGCGGCTGACCAAGCCCGCGTAGTCCTCTTATGTGCGGAGCGCGAGCGCCTGGTTTGCCTGATCGGACCACAACGCGGCATGGGTCACCCCTTTTGCTGCCACCACGACGTGAAACGTCCCCCGTCTGGTACTCTTGACGCGTAGGCTGGCCTCCGCCGCCATCCCGCGAACCGCATCCTGCTCGGTGCCTCGACGGCCCACTGGCCGGCAATACAGGCGCAGCGATCAAGCAGGCACCAGCCTGCCCCGACGCGGCGCAGCCGCTCCAGAGTCGCCGTGATGCGCACCGATAGCACGCAACGGCCGGACCCGCTCTGCACGGCGCGTTCGCGCCCGACAACGATCGGCGCGTAGCCGCCGAAGAGCCCCAGTCGGCGGCGCGTCCAGCAAGGGGCTGCCCACTCGCTCCGCTCGTTTCTTGCCAGCCCCCTGCATACGCTGCCCGAATGACATGCCGAACGCCGCAGAAGCAGTGTCGCTTCTTCGGTCCGTACCCGTCCTCCGGAACGGCGAACTCCGACAGCGTCTCGTCCACCTCGTGCTGCCGCGCGCAGCCCTTGAAACTCGAACGGAAGCCGTGATCCGACGCCGCAACCCCCGCCTGCCGCAGCGCCTGCGTCATCACCTCCTCGCCCAGCATAGAGGCCCGACGGGAACCGGGGAACACGAGACTGCGGTGCGGACACCCTCGCAGGCCTCGGCCAGCAACTCGAGCGCCTGACGCGACGCGACACCCGGTGCGCCCGCCCAATCTTCATCGACTCCGCCGGCTTGACCCACACCGCTGCCTTCAGGTCGAACTGGTCCCACGTCGCCCGCCGAACCTCCACCTGCCGCGCGACCGTCAGCGCCGTGAAGCGGATCGCCCGCTTCGTGAGGAGGCGTACCCCGTCGCGTCGATCCGCGCCAGCGCCGGCCCTACCTCCGACCAATGCAGCGCCTCGTAGTGCCGCGGTCCCGCAGCCCACCTCCTCGGCAGGCTACGCCTAGCCGGTTGCAGCCGACTGTACGGCGCAGCCTCCTAGCTGTCGCCGGCTGAGCCAAGTGGTTTTCGGTGACCAGAACGCTAGTGTGAACGCGCCCTAGTCCAGTCCGTCGGCGATCAGGCCGGCGCCCATGAGCCCTGCGTAATCGTCCTCGATCAGGTGCACCGGGACAGCGGGCAGGAAGTCTGCGGCCCATGCGGCGGCCTCGAAGCTGCGACGAAACGCGCGGTCTGCCAGCATGGGCTTGAGGGCTCGGGGCACGGCGCCGGCTAGCCATACGCCGCCCACGGCCATTGTGGCCACCGCTAAGCCGCCGGCGGCGGAGCCAAGCATGCCTGCCCAAGTCTCGATGGTCGTGTGACAGGTGGGGTCGGTCACGTCCAGCCCGCGGGCGGCGATCTCCTCAGGTGACAGGTCCGCCGGCGGCATGTCCCAGACGTGGCATACCGCTTGGTAGAGATTGACGAGGCCCCGACCGGACAGATAGTGCTCCCACGCGACCACGCCCTGGGCCTCCTCCAGCGTCGCCTCCGTATAGGCCATCAGCTCGCGCTCGAACGCACCTGCGGGCGCGACCCGAACATGGCCGCCTTCGGACGGCAGGCAGCGGCCACCGACGACGATGCCCATGCCGAGACCCGTCCCCGCAGCTATCACGCAGCGCGTGGCGTCGGGCGATGTCCGGAGTTCGCCGCCAAACCTCTCGGCGTCGTCTGCGAGACCGTGAGCAACGGCGGTACCCAGCGCAACCAAGTCATTGACCAGCACCACCTCCTGTGCGCCCAACTCACCCCGCAGCGTGCTGCCGGAGAAGCTCATGCTGTGGTTGGTGAGGCGCGCCTCGCCCGCCAGCACCGGACCCGCCACGGCGAGGCAAGCACGCTCGATTTCGTCACATCCAAGCGCTTCCAGCGCGGCTGCCGTCAACTCCTCGCCAGATTGCAGCTTCGCCATGTCGAGAGTCGTCCGCCGCACGCAGTTCGGCCCGTCGAAAAGGCCCATGCGGGCATGGGTGCCGCCCACGTCTCCCGCCAGATTCATCCGCCTCTCCCACTCATGGCTCGCCACCCGACTGCGCCGCGCGCGGTTATGGTACGCGGATGCACACGGCTTACGACACGCCTCGCACCCATGCACTGCGGGGCAGCCAACCCGCCCGGAACTTGGTGTGTTGGCCATTGGCCGCGACACGCGCGCGCGGCTGGCTTGCGGCCCTGTTCGCGCTCGCCGCCGCGTCGCTTGCTGGGGCTGAACTCCACATCGGCAACGGCGGCGAGCCCCTGACACTCGACCCGCAGCGCTATAACCTGCGTCTCGAACAGACCATCCTCGGCGACCTGTTCGAGGGATTGACGACGGTGGACGCGCAAGGTCGCATCGTGCCGGGCGCGGCGGAGCGTTGGGAAACGTCCGACGACGGGCTGACATGGACCTTCCACCTTCGCAATGAGGGTCGGTGGTCCGACGGCAAGGCCGTCACGGCGCACGATTTCGTCTTCTCCCTGCGCCGCCTGCTGAACCCCGGCACCGCCGCCAGCCTCGCCTACTTCCTCTACCCCATCGCCGGCGCCGAAGCGGTCAACATCGGCAACGAGCCCCCCGAAGCCCTCGGTGTGCAAGCCATCGACGATCACACGCTGGTGATCCGCCTGGAGGAACCGTTCCCCTTCCTCGCCGAGCGGCTCTTCTACCCCACCGGCTCGCCGGTACCGAAGCACGTCGTCTCCGAGCACGGCGACGACTGGGTGAAGGCCGGCAACATGGTGACGAACGGCGCCTTCGTGCTCGACGAGTGGGTGCCCCAAGGCCACGTCCGCCTCAGAAGAAACCCGGCATGGCGCGATGCCGAAAACATGCAACTCGAAGCCGTCACCTACCACCCCACCTATGACCGCAGCGCCGCCTACAACCGTTTCCTGAGTGGCGAACTCGACATCATCGGTGACTTCCCGCCCGGCGAGATCAAGCGCTTGCAGGCCGAACGCGGCAACGAGACGCACCTTTCGCCGCTGCTCTCCATCATGTACTTGGTGTTCAACACCACGGCAAAGCCGTTCGACGACGCCCGTGTCCGACGCGCTCTGGCGCTCGCCATCAACCGCGAGTTGATCACCGGCCGGGTGCTCAAGAGCGGCGAGATTCCGAGCCACTCGTTCGTGCCGCGCCTGGTGGCCGATTTCGCCAGCCAAGTCGCTCCTCACACGCCCGATCCTGCCACCGCGCGCACCCTGCTCGCCGCCGCCGGCTACGGCGAGGACAATCCCCTTGAAGTCACCCTGCGCCACATCGCCGGCGACGACAACAAGACCGTGCAAGTGGCGATCGCCTCCATGTGGAAGGCGATAGGCGTGAGCACCCGCCTGCACCACGCCGACCTTGCCTCCCATTTCGCGGCCCTGCGCCAGGGTGATTTCGAGGTGGCGGAGGCAGGGTGGTTCGGCGAGAACAACCCAGAGCACTATCTCGAACTCTTGATGTCCGCTACCGGCGAGGTCAACTACGGACGTTTCCAAGACGCCGATTACGACAGCCTCATGCAGCGCGCCAAAGCCACCGTTTCGCTCGCCGAACGCATCACGCTGATGCAACAGGCAGAAGTGCGGGGGTTGTCGCTTGACCCCGTGGTGCCGCTCTATTCCGTCACCATCCGCAGCCTCGTCCGCAAAGGCGTGCGCGGCTGGCAAGCGAACCCGCGCAACGTCCACCCGGCCCGCTTCCTCGCCGACTGACAGCCCGGATGCCTTCCCTCCGAGGGGATAGACTCCCCCGCTCAAGCCCGAGAGACAGGCGATGACCCGAATCACCCAGGAACACGCCGCCCATTACCGTGAACACGGCTTTGCCATCGTCGCGCCGTTCCTCACGGCCGACGAACTGGCCGAAGCCCGCGACGAACTGCGCGAAGCGCTGCCCGGCTGGGTGGAGTACTGCGACGATCCGACCGGGCCAAAGCCCGGTCAGCCATCGCCCTCGCGGGCCCCCAGCTTTCAGTTCCCGTTCGTCGGCAGCCGCCTCAACGCCATAACCCTGCACCCCGAACTGCAACGCTTCGCGGCCCAGAACATCGGCCACGACGACATCTACTGCGAGCAGTCGCACCTCTCCGCCAAGTTCAAGGGAGCGCCAGCGGACCAGGATCAGGTGATGCATTGCGACTACGGCAACCACACCCTGGCCTATCCGCCGAACCTGCCGGAGTATTGGCAGACGGCGTACCTGCTCTACTACACGGACGTAACCGCGGAGCACGCACCCACCGCAGTGTGCTCGTGGCAGCACTATCCGGATCGAATCCGCTGGCCCGCCCACTTCAACCGCGAAGAGCGCCCGGACCTCTACGAGAACGAAACCAAGGTGGTGGTGCCAGCCGGCTCGCTCCTCATCTACAGCATGAGAACCTTCCATCGCGGCACGCCGTTCATCGCCGATGCTGGTCGTCTGGGGCACTTCATCACCTATGCGCCGGCAGCGCATAAATGGCTCGGCATCGTCGGCTGGTCGGCGCAGGCCATCAAGCCGGCATTCCGCGAGTGGGTGGAGCAGGCAAGCACCGAGGAGAGGGAACTGCTGGGGTTTCCCCCACCGGGGCACTCGTACTGGACCGCGGAAACGATCGATGGCGTCGGTGCCAGGTATCCCGGCATGGACATGACGCCCTATCTGCCGGACGGGTAGGCCCTAGGAACAACGGGGATGCCCTCGCTGCAAAGGGCACCATCCACGCACGGGAGGCGAAACGATGGCTGACACCAACGAACGGCAGAGCGTCCGGTTCGAGGCAAATGAAGAACCGCCGAAGCCCCTGACCGCCGGTTTGGCGCTGCAGTACGCCGTGCTGACCATCGCCGGCATCGTCCTGACTCCGGCAGTGGTCATTCGCGGGGCTGGGCTCGGCGACGGCGGCTATCTCACGTGGGCCGTGTTCGCCGCGCTGCTCATCAGTGGTGCCACCACCGTCATTCAGGCCGTGCGCTTTGGCCGGATCGGCTCCGGCTACATCCTGCTGATGGGCACGTCCGGGGCCTTCATCGCCGTCTGCGTCACCGCCCTTGCCGACGGCGGACCGGCGATGCTGGCAACGCTGGTCGTCATCTCCTCGCTGTTCCAGTTCCTGTTGGGTTGGCGGCTGGCATGGCTGCGCCGAATCATCACGCCAGCGGTGGCTGGAACCGTGATCATGCTCATCACGGTCACCGTCACGCCGATCATCTTCGACATGCTGACCCAAACGCCACCGGATGCCGACCCGGTGGCGGGCCCGTTGAGTGCGTTCGCAACGCTCGCCATAACACTCGGCTTCGTGCTCCGGGGCCAGGGCCACTTTCGCCTCTGGGCACCGGTCATCGGCATCGCTGGCGGCAGCGCGGTGGCGTGGTGGTACGGCATTTTCGACTTCGGCGCGGTTGGAGACGCAGCCTGGATCGGCATCCCGTCCCTGTCGGCCTGGCCGAGCTGGGACTTGAGCTTCGGCCCGGCATTCTGGGCGCTGCTGCCGGCCTTCATCTTTGTCACCCTGGTCGGCGCAATCGAAACCATCGGCGACTCGGTGGCGATCCAGCGGGTGTCATGGCGCAAGCCGCGAGCGGTGGACTATCGCGCGGTACAGGGCGCCGTGAATGCGGACGGCCTCGGCAACCTCCTCTCCGGCATCGCCGGCACGGTGCCGAACACCACCTACTCGAGCAGCACCGCAGTCGCCGAACTCACCGGCGTCGGCGCCCGGGTGGTGGGCATCTACATCGGCGCTTTCTTTCTTGCCTTCGCCTTCCTCCCCAAGGTCACCGCTCTGCTGTTGGCAATCCCGGGGCCGGTTGCCGCCGCCTACCTGCTCGCGCTCCTTTCCATGCTGTTTGTGCTCGGCATGAAGATCGCCGTGCAGGACGGCCTCGACTACCGCAAGGGCGCCATCGTCGGCATCTCGTTCTGGGTCGGTGTCGGCTTTCAGAATCAGGCCATCTTCGCGGAACGGCTCGGCGACTGGTGGGGTGCACTGCTCGGCAACGGCATGACCGCCGGCGGCCTCACGGCCGTGGTGCTGTCGATGCTGCTCGATCTATCTCGCGGCCGACGCGCGCGCATGGAAACGCGGATGGACGTGAAGGAACTACCCGTCATCAACGAGTTCCTCGCCATGGTGGCGAGCCGCGCCCGTTGGAGCGAGGCTGGGGCCCATCGCCTTTGCGCCGCGGCAGAGGAGACCGTGCTGAGCCTTATGGACCATCACGACAGCGAAGGTGGCCCTCGCCGCCTGCTGGTGATCGCCCGTGCGGACCGGGAAGCCGCCGATCTCGAGTTCATCGCCGCCTCCGGCGAAGGCAATCTCGAAGACCGCATGGCACTCGCCGGCGAGCCGATCGAAGCGTCGCCAGAACGGGATGTCTCCCTGCGCCTGCTGCGCCACTTCGCCTCCACCGTGCACCACCAGCAATACCACGACGCCGACATCGTGACGATTCGGGTGGAGCGGCGGTCGGAATAGAAGGTGCGTTCGTGAAACGGCGGGCGTTGTTTGAAGTTAGCGCTTTGTTGGCGTTTTTCTGGACGACGTTACGCGGGTTTCGGCAAACTCCGCTGCGTGCGCGCCTTAGGCGCGCTTTGGAGGGCGAGACGCCCTCCTTCCCTCCGAGGACTTCGCCCGCAGGGATTGTCTCCTTGGCACTTCGCCAGCAGGGGTGGTTGAAGGAGCGTTACGTAGCGTCGTCGCGCAAGGCCCAGTTCGAGGCGATGCCGGCACCGCCCTGGCGGTATTGGGCTCGGCGTTCCTGACTGAACTTGTCGATCTCGTCCTTCGGCACGCCGAAGGAGATGCCGCGCTCCACACCGGGCCGGGCGCGGCAGCGGCGCACCCACTCCATCACCCGGGGTCGTCCGGTGATGTCGATCTTGGCCCACTTCCACGACCGCACCCAGCACCAAGTGGCGATGTCGGCCACCGTGAAGGTCTCGCCGCAGAGGTAGTCGTGCTTGGCGAGTTGATTGTCGAGCACCGCCAGCAAGCGTTGCGCCTCCTTGCCGAAGCGTTCGAGCGGGTGTGCCTTCTGCTCGTCGGTGGCGTCGTTGATATAGCGGGTGTAGCTCAGCTTGTTGCCGAAGATGGGGCCGATGTTGGCGGCCTGCCAGTAGAGCCACGGGATGACATCCCAACGCCGCTCGCCCAAGGGAAAAAGCTCCGTCGGGAACGTCTCGCCCAAGTATTGCAGGATGGCGCAGCTTTCCATGATGGCGCGACCGTCGTGCACCATCGCCGGGATCTTTTGGTTCGGACAGATGGCCATGAACTCCGGTGTGAACTGGTCGCCGCCCAGGCTCACGGTGTGGAGTTTGACCTCGGGCAGATCGACTCCCGCCTCCCGGAGTTCCTCCACCATCACCGTGACCTTCCAGCCGTTTGGCGTGGCGGCCGTGTAGAGGTCGATGGCCACTTGCCCTAAATCCCCAGGTCTTTCAGGTTGTAGTCGCGAATTACCCGCTCGTAGGTGTCCGGGCTCCAGCGGAAGTCGTCCTCCAGGCCCACAAAGGGCTGATAGACATACGCCTCCTCGTCCGGAAAGCGCTGCCGGCGGGCGTCGATGGCGACGGCAATGACCGCGCTGCGGTCGAACACGCGCTGTTCGTCGTAAAGCTCGCCATCGTTGGCACCGAGCACGCTCCGGGCGCCCACCACCGAGGCGCGACGATGGAACCCGAACGTCATGGAGATGCGGAGGTCCGGCGAAGTGTTGGCAAACGAGCAATGCAGCATCTGGCGGTTCACCATCGTCACGTCACCCGGCTGGCAAGTGAGCGGCACCGCATCCGGCAGGCGCTCGGAGCCGCCGTTGGCCTTCACCATCGCCTTGATGTCGAGCTTGCCCCGCTTGTGCGTGCCGGGCACCACCCACAGACAGTTGCCGGGCGTCGTGGGATAGAGCTGCACCTGGAAGTTGAAGCCGTGGATGCCCTCGTTCCAATCCGGCGAGTTCCAGTGCGTAAGGCCGTCCTGATGCCACGCCACGGAGCCACCTAGACCCGGCTGCTTGACGAAGATGGCGTCGTTGAACGGGGTGAAGTCCGCGCCATTGATGTTCTCGGCAATGGCGAGCAACTGCGGGTGGCCGTACAGGCGCAGGCCCGCGTCCATCGTCTGGCACATGCCATACACCAGATGCAGCACTTCCTTCGGCGCATCCTCCCGCGGCTTCGGCTCCACCATCTTCGACGGATGGCGCCCGCCCACGAGTTCCGTACCGCCGACCGGGTCACTCAAGGGCCGCACCCAAGTGAAGGTGGGGCGCTTGAACTCGCTGCCGAGCGCCGGGCGACCGGAAGCGTCCACTTCCGCATCCTTGGCAACGGGCGCTCGGGAGAGCATTTCCGCCATCGCCGCACGCAGCTCTTCGAGTTCCTCGGTGCCGATGACATTCTCGAAGACGTAAAACCCGTGCTCCCAATAGGCACCCTGAATCTCGCCCGCGAGCACGTTGCCGGAAGCAAACCGAACCGGTCCGCGATTGCCGATCGCCCGCCCGCGCTGTTCGCCTGCGTGCATGTACTCCGCCATCGAAGCAGCATGCTCCGCCGCAGTCGGCACCCGATCCGCAAAGGCAGCCTCAGCCATGACCCACTCCCGGTGAAGGCGAAGGCCCACCATACCACCGGCATCGCGCCACACCCACGACGCAAGTGGGCGAGACAGGCGTTTCGGAGGGAACGCGTTCTGGCTTGCATCCGCGGTGTGGCGAGGCATTAGACTTCGACCGTCGCCTTGAGACGGGGCCATCCATGCCCAACGCGATTCCCGTGATCGACTCGCAAGTACATTGCTACGAACGCAACCGCCCCGAGCGCCCGTGGGCCGGCACGCTTGCCGGTCCGGAAGAAGCCACCGGAGACCAAATGGTCGCCACCATGGACCGGCTCGGTGTGGACGGCGCGTTGCTGGTTTCTCCCTGGGCGATGTATCGCTACGACGCGAGTTACGCGCAGGAAGTGGGAGCGAAGCATCCAACGCGGTTCGGTTTGATCAAGCCGTTCGATCCCGAGTCCCCCGATGTCGCGGAGAAAATGGCCGAGTGGGCGCGGCAGCCCGGCGTCGTCGGCGCCCGGCTCATGATGGGTGCGCCGGCCCCCGCTCCCTCCCGCGAAGGGATCGACCGCATCTTCGCCGCCGGCGCCAGCCTCGGCCTGCCCGTGAACGTGCTCTGCTGGGGCAACCTCGCCGCGTTCGCGGAAGCCGCCGCCAGCCACCCCAACACCCAGCTTGTCATCGACCACCTCGCCCTCAAGCAACCCTTCGCCCCGCCACCGCCGGACGAGCCTTTCGCCGACCTAGAAGGCGTGCTGGCCCTAGCCCGCTTCGACCACGTTGCCATCAAGGTGTCCGGCGCTTGCACGCTCTCGCACGAACCGTTCCCGTTCGCCGACATCTGGGATCCCCTGGCGCGCGTGTTCGACGCCTTCGGCATCGAGCGCTGCCTGTGGGGCACGGACTGGACCCGCGCCGTAAACGTCGTCTCGCCTGAACACGCGGTGGAGGCATTCCGGGTCACGGACCGGCTCTCGGAGACCGACCGAGCCGCGCTCATGGGCGGCAGCCTCGCGCGCATCTATGGCTGGCAGCCACGATGACCGCCTTCGAGTACCGCGACGACGCCCCATACCCGATCCGCGACGACATCGGCCACGAACACCGCGCCTTCTGGCAACGGCTAGCCGGACCCGGAAGCTGGTGGAGCGGCAAGGAACGAGTCGCCATCGCGAAGGCCTCCCGAGGCGCCTTGGATTGCCGTCTGTGCATCGCCCGCAAGGCTGCGCTATCGCCCAATGCCGTGCAGGGCACGCACGATCACGACGGCGAACTGCCGGAGGTGGTCGTGGATGCGGCCCATCGCATCGTCACCGACCAGGGCCGCATCACGCGCAGCTATGTCGAAGCCAACGCCGCATCGGGCCTCTCCAAGCCGGCCTACGTGGAACTCGTGGGCATCGTGGTGGCGGCCTTCAGCATCGACGAATTCCACCGCGCCCTTGGCCTCCGCCTCGAACCCCTGCCGGCGCCCCAGCCGGGCGACATCACCCGCTACCAACCCGCAATGCTGAGCGAAGACATCGGCTATGTCCCCACCGTGCCACCGGACGGCGCGGTTGGGAACGAAGCAGACCTGTGGCCGCCCATGCGCACCGCCAATGTCGTGCGGGCACTGAGCCTCGTGCCCGAGGCCTTGCGCGATTGGCGGGCGATTGCCTCGGCGCAATACCTCTCCTTCGCTGGAATGCAGAATTTCGTCAAGGACGAAGCGCGTTCCCTCACCCGCATGCAGATGGAATTGATCGCGGGCCGCGTCTCGGCAGTGAACGAGTGCTTCTACTGAACCAACTCCCACGCGACGATGCTCCGTGTGAGCGCGAAGGCCACCTCCTCCGAAGTCGATCTCCAAGCGATCAACGGCGATGCCGACAGCGCCGCCATCGGCATCGAGTTCGGCCCGCAGCTCATGCGCTTTGCCGAAGCGGTTGCGATGCGTTCGCGAGACCTGCCGGAACGCCGAGTGGAACTCCTGGAAGCCGCGGGCCCAACCGCCCTGGTGGACGCGGCCGGTGTCGCCGCAAACTTCCAACGCATGGTCCGAATCGCCGACGCCATCGGCATCCCCGTGGACGACATGCAGGCCGAACTCGGCCAGAGCGTCCGCGCCGAACTCGGAATCGACCGCTTCCCCAGCGCCCGCAACTCCATCGGGTAATCGACGAACGTCAAAGTTCCTTGGCGTATAGGGGAGCCTATTGGGGGCGAGGGAAGCCGGCTTCGATAGTCGTCCACCGCAACCCGCAGGTCGAGTGTGCGCGCCAAGTGGTGACGCGGAAAGAACTCCGGAAGCGACCCGCTACGTCGCGGAAGGGTACCGCGACGACCTTGCGATCGTCGCGGCCTCCTTGCCCGAGCAGTGCCCGCGAATCAGGCGAGGTCGTACCGGTCGAGGTCCATCACCTTGGTCCAAGCGGCCACGAAGTCGCTGATGAACTTCGCCCCGGAGTCGGCGCAACCGTAAACCTCGGCGAGAGCCCTGAGTTCCGAGTTCGAACCGAAGATGAGATCCACCCGGGTGCCGGTCCACTTCCGTTCGCCCGTCGCACGATCACGGCCCTCGAACTCGTCCTGATCGTCGGACGTTGCCTCCCACGTCGTGCCCATGTCGAGCAGGTTGACGAAGAAGTCGTTCGTCAGCGATCCGACGCGGTCGGTGAATACCCCGTGGGAGGAATCACCGACATTCGTACCGAGCACTCGCATGCCACCGACGAGAACCGTCATCTCCGGCGCCGTCAGCGTGAGCAATTGCGCCCGGTTGACCAGGAGCTCCTCCGCGGAGACTGCGTAGCGCTCCTTGAGGTAGTTGCGGAAGCCGTCCGCGGCCGGTTCCAGCACGGCGAAGGAGTGCTCGTCCGTCTGCTCCTGCGAGGCGTCGGTGCGGCCCGGTGAGAACGGCACGGTGACGTCGTGGCCCGCATTCTTGGCGGCTTGCTCGACACCGGCGCATCCACCGAGAACGACGAGGTCCGCGAGCGACACCTGCTTGCCGCCGGCTGCAGAGCCGTTGAACTCCTTCTGGACTCCCTCGAGGGTTCCAAGTACGCCCGCCAACTGGTCGGGCTGATTGACCTCCCAATCCTTCTGTGGCGCAAGGCGGATGCGTGCGCCGTTCGCGCCACCGCGGAGGTCCGAGCTGCGGAACGTCGAAGCGGACGCCCACGCCGTCGAGACGAGTTCCGAAACCGTGAGGCCCGACGCCAGAACCTTGGCCTTCAGGCTGGCAGCATCGTCATCGTCGATCAGTTCGTGGCTTGCCGCCGGGACGGGGTCTTGCCAGATGAGATCCTCGTCGGGAACCAGCGCGCCGAGATAGCGCACCTTCGGGCCCATGTCGCGGTGCGTCATCTTGAACCAGGCACGTGCGAAGGCGTCTCGGAACTCTTCCGGGTTTTCATGGAAGCGTTTCGAAATGGGCCCGTAGGTGGGATCCATCCGCATCGCCATGTCCGCCGTCGTCATGATCGGCGCATGCCGCTTCGACGGGTCGTGGGCGTCGGGCACCGTATCCGAACCTGCACCGCCAGCCGGTATCCACTGGTGCGCGCCGGCGGGACTCTTCGTCAGTTCCCAGTCGTAGCCGAACAGAACGTCGAAGTAGCCGTTGTCCCACTGCACGGGGTTTGTGGTCCAGGCACCTTCGATGCCGCTGGTGATCGTGTCGCCGCCCTTGCCTGTGCCGTGGCCGTTGGCCCAGCCCAGGCTCTGCTGCGCGATTTCGGCACCCTCGGGCTCGGGACCCACCAGTGCCTCGTCGCCGGCACCGTGGCATTTCCCGAACGTGTGTCCGCCGGCAACCAGTGCGACGGTCTCCTCGTCGTTCATGGCCATCCGGGCGAAGGTCTCGCGGATGTCGATGCCGGAAGCGATCGGATCCGGATTGGCGTTCGGTCCTTGGGGGTTGACGTAGATCAGGCCCATCTGGACGGCGCCGAGCGGGTTCTGTAGATCCCGCTCGCCGGTATAGCGCTTGTCGCCCAGCCATTCGTCTTCGGGCCCCCAGTAGATGTCTTCCTCGGGGTGCCAGATGTCGGGGCGCCCACCGCCGAATCCGAAGGGCGCAAAGCCCATGGACTCAAGCGCGCAGTTGCCAGCGAAGATCAGGAGGTCGGCCCAGGAGAGCTTGCTGCCGTACTTCTGCTTGATCGGCCACAGGAGTACGCGTGCCTTGTCGAGGTTGGCGTTGTCCGGCCAACTGTTCAGGGGCGCGAAGCGCTGGTTGCCAGTTCCGCCACCACCTCGGCCATCGGCGATCCGGTAGGTCCCGGCGGCGTGCCAGGCCATCCGGATGAAGAGCGGGCCGTAGTGGCCGTAGTCAGCGGGCCACCAGTCCTGCGACGTGGTCATCAGTTCGAAGAGGTCCTGCTTGACCTCCTCGATGTCGAGGGTCTTGAACTCCTCGGCGTAGTTGAATCCCTCGTCCATCGGGTCGGACAAGGATGAATGCTGGCGGAGGATGTCCAAACGCAACCGGTTCGGCCACCACTCCTGATTCGAAACTGCGCCGCGGGCGGCGCCTGCGTGAAACCCGCCCGAAAACGGACACTTGCTCTCGGTCATAGCTCCTGGTCTCCAACTTGTGCCCCTCGTTGCAGCGTCTACGACGACACATGCGCTAGGCGCCCTCATGGAGCGCCCGATCCGGGCCTGAACAGGATAGATTAGAGCTTCTCCCTGTTCGCGCACAACATTTTTTTACTCGGAAAGTGCCGATCGCGCTTTGCGAGTAAGCGCCCGCGCGGGCCTCCTGCCAAGCTAGGCGCCTTCCTAGGCAAGTGCGCGTTAGCAGCCTGTCAGACTCCGTGATGGACGGGCATTCGGAGGGAGGGCATCCCGCCCTCCAAGCGTGCCGAAGGCGCGCATGCGGCGGAGCCGCCGGCCACGGCCCTTGACGTTCTGGCGCTAGCAGTCTGTCGGACTTGGCAGCGATGCACCCGGCTGCCGGACTGGGCGACGCATGGGTCGCCCTTCTTCGGGTGGCCTTCCTCATGCGCTAGCCGCAAGGCGGCGCCTACTCGGGGGCGCAGTGAGGGCGCAGCGGGTACACTTGCTGCGTGGCTGACACCGGAGCGACCCATATGAGCGTTGCGCCTACCGCCCTTGCGGAAGTGCCGGATGACATCTGTTCTCTCCCCCTCATGGACGTCCCGTGCCGCCTGCCGGGCAAGTGGGACGATGAGGCATACCTGACGCTGGCGGAGAGCGTCAGGCGTTTGGTGGAGATGACGGATGGGGTCGTTGAAGTCTTGCCGCCACCGACGATTGATCATCAGCACATGCTGGGCTGGCTCTTCGAGGCGTTCCGCCGCCACATTGCCGACGCAGGAGGCATGGTGGTTTTCTCCCCAGTACCCTTGCGCATCCGGGAGCGCAACTACCGCGAGCCGGACTTGATTTTCTGGCGGAACGCCAACGATCCCCGACTTGAAGGCACCTATCTGGACGGTGCGGACCTCGTCGTCGAGGTCGTCAGCCCTAGCGGCGCCAAGCGCGATCTCGTGGACAAGGGAAGCTCTGAACTGGCGTTGCGAATCGCCGGTGTTGGGTTGTCGACGACTCG
>VXSY01000123.1 GCA_009837725.1 Gammaproteobacteria bacterium
GCGAGCGGCGATGTCGATTTGGACGATCCCGAACAGGTTCAGCACGCCATCAAGAGCGCCCAGGATTTCCGCGACTGGCAGAGGCGGCAGCGGTTCGGCGACCAGCTAGGCGATGTCCCCGTGGTGAACGCCTCCATCGCGGATGTGGATCCGTCGACCGTCGGGCTGGAGAATGCCGGGGTCACTGGCGCTGACGTCGACACGGCAGCGCTGGCGAACGGGATCGACGCGGGCGACGGCGACGAGGTGCGGTACGCCCGGCTGGAGGACTTCCAGACCGAAGACAACCCCGTGCATGACGCCTCCCATGTCGAATACGCCGAGATCGACCACCAGTTCACGGAGTCGATGAAGGACCAGTGGCCCAAGCCCGAACCCGAAGTTCCCGAAAATGCGGAGGATTTTGAGGAGTTCTCGGATTGGGTCGTCGTGACCCCGGTGAAGGACGAGAACGGCGACCTCTACCATACGTTCGGGGATTTCGCCCTCCGCGACGAGACCACGCATTATAGGTCGACGAACCGGCATGTGGATGAACACGGCCGGGTCTGGGAGGCGCCGGTCGAAACGCATGCGGACTCCGGCCAAATCAGGCAGTACCTGGACCCCAAGGGAAACGAGGTCTTGGACATCTTGCCGGACTACCAATGGGGTATCGGTCCCTTGGAAACGCCGGACTTCCTTGGCGACTCCTGGGGGGCGACCAAGGTGGACGAAGCGGAAAACGGGTCCGTCGTCAGGATGTCCCCGACGGTGCCGGACGATGCAGTCTCCGAGGTCGATCCCGCTGCCTTGGCGGACGAAAAGGATGACTTCCTGTCCGTACGGAATGCAGTGGGCCAATACGTTTCCACCATGTATGGCCCGAACGACCCGGGCGTGGTCCGCGACGCGAACGGGAGGATTCTGGACGCGGTCGAGACCAGCAGCGACTTCAACACGGCGGACGACCTGGTGGTCGAAGTGGACATTCGGTTTAGGTACACCGAGGCGGCGGAGGAGGATTTGGGAGGGTTCAGGTACAACACCCCCGGGGAGAAGCTCGACGCGCTTTCGCAGTCTGACGGAAGGGTCCGGCGGCCGGACGAGCCGTACAGGTGGTACGACCCGCGCCGGTATTTCGGGGGGGGCGAAGGGGATGGGCCGTTGAACCTGGACGACGTTCTGGACAGTACGGGGCGTCCCCGGCCTGGTTACGACGACATCGATCGCAACATGGAAATGGGCCTGACTCCCGAAGAGTACAGATACGAGGAGCTGACTAAACTGGAGCTCTCAAACAAGCAGCCTTACTGGAACCGGCACATGCGCAACGAGGTGGTCTGGGATGGGTCGTACACGGGCTTTGTGGTGAATGAGTCTGACGTGACGAAGAGCCGGTACAGCACGGACCTGCCGGCGGCGGGGACAGCGGCGGACTGGAACACGTCAGGCGGCACTCCCCTCGTGTCGCCGGACTGGGGCTGGGCCGACGACGCCTGGTGATTCCTGATCGTCCGGGTGCCGGTCGCCCATGGCCCGGTGCCGCGCCGTCGAGGTGCGACGGCCGGATCCGGGTGCGAGACGGGGCATGGTAGCGTGGTGGAGTTCGAGAACGTGGCTGATGCAAATGGGGAGGTGACGTGGCCGACGAAATGGTGCTGACGCCGGTGGCGGAGGACAGTCCGTGCGGCGACGACTTGCGCTGGGATCCGGACTTCACCGCCTTGGAGCAGGCCTTCGACCTGGCCACGGCGGGCGATGTGGATGTCGTTGAGGGCGAGTCGGACGGCGGTCCGGACACGGGCCTGCAGGACATCGTGGCGGCGGCGCGGCGACTGTGCGGGCGCACCAAGGACATGCGCGTTCTGGCCATCCTGGCGGAGGCGTCTTGGCGGCACGGCGGGCTGGCGGCGTTTGCCGACGCGTTCACGGACCTCGTTACGGTGGCGGAAACCTGGGGCGACCCGGACGCCGGCTTCCATCCCCGCGCGGACGAGGAGGACGGCGACCTCGGCGAGCGCAATGCGCCGCTGACCAAGCTGGTGGGGCGCATTCCCGTGCTGGTCGATGTCGTCGGCTGGCGCAATCCGCCGACGCCGGCGCAGCAGGCGGAGGCGCGAGTTGCGCTGGCCGAAGTCTTCGATGCTTGGAGCGCCCGCCTGGAGCCGGCCTTCGGTCGCGACCTCGCGAGTTGCCGGGAAGCGTGGCAGGCGATCCGCAAGCTAGTGGGCGAGGCGGCAGCGCCGCCGACTGACAGCGCGGACGACGGGGATGCGACCGTCGGCGACGTGGTGGCGTCGGCAACGCCGGCGCAGATGGATGCCTGGGACTCGCTCGACCACACCCTGCAGCTGATGACGATGCAGAACGGCCACTCGCCGGCGATCCCGGTGCTGCGTTTGCTGGGGATGTGGCGCAACGCCAACATCATCGAAATCGTCGAGTCGATGAGCGAATCGGGAGTGACGCTTGAACAGCTCCTGGCGGCTGTCAAGAGCAGGCTTGACGCCGGCTGATTGATTGGTCGGTTGCGCGTGAGTTTTGGGTGCCCGCCGGTTTTCCGGATTGGGCCCCGTGGGCACCGGGACGTTGGCGCAGGCGGGACGCGGCCATCGGCATGGCGACTCCCATGGAGCAATTCGCGCAACTCACATGATCCTGTAGCATCTCCTCCGACCCGCCACCACGGAGGGCGGAAAAAACCTGTTCTCTGCCGCATCAGGCTGCCTGATGTCCGAAATGTTCTGAACCCTGCCTGCCCTTGATCTGGCCGCAGCGGACCTTTATTGTCGAATATCGTTCACGTCGCATGTGGATATGCAACAATTTATCCGTCGAGAGCGCCTCTCGAAAGCGGCGTTGACCGGTCTGGGCGAAATGCCCGCCGTCGCTTTGCTCGGTGCGCGGCAGGTGGGCAAGACCACACTGGCAACGCAGGTCGCTGCGGCATGGCCAGGGCCGTCGCGGGTCTTCGACTTGGAGGTCCCTGCGGCCCGGGAGGCGCTTACGCAGTCGCCGGATACGGTGTTGCGAGGCAGCGACGGGCTGGTGGTCATCGACGAAGTGCAACGCCTGCCGGCGCTGTTCGAGGTGCTTCGCCCCATTTGCGACGACCCGGAACGCAAAGCCGAGTTCCTCCTGCTCGGCAGTGCGTCGCCGGACTTGGTGAAGGGCGTCTCCGAGACCTTGGCGGGCCGAGTCACCTTCGTGGACGTTGCCGGCCTCTCGCTCACGGAAGTGGGCTCGGAGCACCAGCGTCGGCTGTGGATGCGGGGTGGGTTCCCTCGTGCATGGCTCGCCGATTCTTCCGGCGCCTGGTCACGGTGGATGCAGTCGTTCACGACGACGTACTTGGAGCGAGACATCCCCGGCCTCGGTTCTCGCATAGCACCCGCCGCGCTAGGGCGCTTCTGGCGGATGCTTGCGCATTACCACGGCCAGACCTGGAACGCTGCCGAGCTGGCTCGATCCATGGATGCGACCTCCGCGACAGTCAACCGCTACCGTGACCTGCTCGCCGGCACTTTCATGATCCGGGTACTCCCTCCATGGTTCGAGAATCTCGGCAAGAGACTGGTCAAGGCGCCGAAGGTGTACATCAAGGACAGCGGCATCCTCCATTTCCTGCTTGGTCTCGAAGATGCCGATGAACTGCCTTTGCACCCACGCTATGGCGCAAGCTGGGAGGGGTTCGCTCTGGAACAGGTACTGGCGGAGCACGGCGACCGTGAGGCGTACTTCTACGCCACGCAACGGGGTGCCGAACTGGACCTTCTGCTGTTGCGGCGTGGCCGACGCTGGGGTTTCGAGTTCAAGTGTACCGACACCCCGCGCACCACGAAGTCCATGCACATCGCGTGTGACGACCTCGGCCTCGAACACCTTTGGGTGGTTTATCCGGGCGCTGTTGAGTTCCCCCTTTCGAACCGCATCACCGCGCTGCCGCTCGCTCATGCTGCGAGGCTCGCCTTCAACCGCTGAGCCGCCGCCGGCAAAGGTGACGCTCCTTGACTTGTGCCGGGTTCGGTGCCCGCAGCCGAGCAGGTGTTTGCCGGGACAGGGCGCATTGGCGGAGCCTACCTTTCGTGGGCTACCTTCTTGACGCTCCGCCTGCACTCGCATGGAACAAAATGCATAACCCCTTGTTTCACGAGGATCCGATGGGGAC
>VXSY01000289.1 GCA_009837725.1 Gammaproteobacteria bacterium
TCGTCGACAACCCAACACCGGCGATTCGCAACGCCAGTTCAGAGCTTCCCTAGAGTGAGCCAGCTAAGTCGGTTCAGCGACGCCAGCGGACGGATGTCCGCTACGTGGTTGTCCGAGATTCCCAGCAGGGTGAGCCCCGGCAGCAGGGAGACGAAGGCGACATCGGTCAACCCGTTTCCGTTGACCGTTAGTGTGGTCAGGTGGGGGAGGCGCGCGAGGGGGCGCAAGTCCTTGACGCCCGTTTCGCCGATGTGGAGTGTCGTGAGGCTGGTCAGGTGACTGACGAGGCTAGCGATGTTGGGAAGCCGGTTGCGGCCAATGTTGAGGGCACTGAGTCGCTTGAGCGAGAGAAGGGGCGTTGCGTCGGTGATGCGGTTGGTGGAGAGCCACAGGAGCTCGAGCCCCTGAAGGCCGACGATCGGACGTATGTCCGAGACGCGGTTTGCTGTCAGCCACAGGTCGCGCAGGTTCGGCAGTCCCGCCAGCGGCACCAGGTCCTCGACTCGGTTCAGATCGAGGAACAGACGCCACATGCTGGCTGCGAACCGAAGTCCCGTGAGGTCGGTGATGTCGCCCCTATGCGGCGTGCGCAGTTCTGCGAGGCCGGCGAGTTCCCGGCGGGTGATCCGCTCCCCGCCTCGCTTGCCAAGGTGGCTCTCGATGGACGCCCGCAGCGATGGGTCGGGTACATGTACGGCAGGTGCGGGCAAGGACCAGGCCGGCTCGGCCAGCACTGCCAGGGGGCGGGAGCGGTTCTCTCCTGCGCTGCCGCCCATTGTCAGAACGCGCCATCGGCCGTCGCCATGGCGAACCAGTATGTCCTCGCGGCCATCGCTATCGAGGTCGCCTATGCCCGCGAAGCGCCAATGCCAGTCCCTGGGAAGACGCACTGCGGCGGGTGGTCCGGCGGTCGTCTCCGACTGCCTGCCCCATCGTCCGTCGACGTGGCGCAGCAGCACCTCGGCGTAGCCGTCGCCGTCGAAGTCCCCGGCGCCGGCGACGAGCCAAAGTCGGTTCGTCGTGAAACTCGGCGTAGACAGGGACTCAATCTCGCGTCCCTGCATTCGGTGGAGTCGCCACGTACCGTTCTGGTGGTGACGAAGCAGGACGTCGTCGCGTCCGTCGCTGTCGAAATCGGCGACCGCCGCCATTCGCCAGTTGGCGTCCGCGGGCAGGTTCGACCAACCGCGCTCGCGGTCAATGACGCGCTTGCCGTCCATCGGATAGTAGAGCCAGCTGCCATCGTCGTGGCGCAGCAAGACGTCGTCGCGTCCGTCCCCGTTTAGGTCGCCGGCGCCGACCGGGCGCCACTCGGCGCCGTCCGTCAGGTTGGACCGACCGCGGTCTTCCGCGATTACCTGGCCGCCGTTCATCGGGTAGTAGCCCCAGCGGCCTTCGCTGCGGCGCAGGAGGAAGTCATCGCGCCCGTCGCCATTGAAGTCGCCGACTGCGGCTGGATGCCAATCCATGTCCCGGGTCATCCGAATCGATCCGGAACTCTCGGTGACCACGCCGGCACCTTCAATAGCGAAATGCCGCCAGGTTCCGTCGTCGTGTCGCAAGACGACGTCAGCGTCGCCGTCGCCGTCGAGGTCCGGCAGCCGGAAATCTGCGGACGCAGAGAGCGACACCAGGACAAACACGGGTACGGGCAAGAGACGTAAGCAGAAGGAGCGCTTCAGGGCCCAGGAGCGGAGGGTCGGCTTGCCGGTGCGCACGAAAGGTCGGTCCGCCGGACTGGGAAGCCAGATTATGCCCTACTCGCACTCCCCTCCGGCTGGCACGGACAAGAGATCGTTGAATGCATGCGGTCAGAGACGATAATCCCCACCGGTTGAGTTGCGAAGGGACCGCAGCGCGATGGCGTTTTCCCCATATCACAACGGCAGCTTCTGGTTCGATTCGTTGGACGAGTTGCCGACGCCAGCGCCACCGGATGCGTTGCCGGACCACGTGGATGTGGCCATCGTCGGTGGCGGCTTCACTGGGCTCTGGACGGCCTACTATCTCCATCGCCACCAGCCCGAACTTGGCATCGCCGTGTTCGAGGCCGAGACTGTGGGGTTCGGCGCCAGTGGCCGCAATGGCGGCTGGTGCATGGGCATGGCGATGGGTATTGAGGAACGCCTGCACGGGCCGGAGCAACCTCAGGGCATCGAGCTGCTGCGAGCCATGCACGACACGGTGGACGAGGTCGGGCGCGTCTGCCAGGCGGAGAACATCGACTGCCATTTCGCCAAGGGCGGCACGTTGAGCGTCGCGACCACCGAGTTCCACGCCGAGGCGTTCCAGAGGCGGGTCGAGCGCCGGCAGGCGCTCGGCTTCGCCGACGGGGACTACACATGGCTCACGGCTGAAGAGTCGGCACGGCGCATTGGCGTCGCGCCCAACTTCGGCGCCGCCTACACGTCGCATTGTGCGGCGATCCATCCGGCACGGCTGGTGCGGGGCCTGGGTGACGTGCTGCGGCGCAAGAGCGTCGCCATCTACGAGCAGACGCCGGTCACGGGAATCGACAACGGGCAGGTGCAAACCGCGCGGGGTGCGGTGCGTGCCAATGTTGTCCTGCGCGCCACCGAGGCATACACGGACACGATTGCCGGCCAGGCGAGACAGTTGCTGCCGGTCTATTCCATGATCGTCGCCACCGAGCCGCTGTCCGAGGCGACTTGGCAGGAACTGGGCCTTGCCAGGCGGGAGACCTTCGACGACGGTCGCCGCATCACGATCTATGGCCAGCGCACGCTCGACAATCGACTCGCGTTCGGCGGACGCGTGGGCTATCGATTCGCTTCCGGCATTCGGCCTCGCGTCGATCCGGCCGACAAGGCACTGGCGGACGTCGAGGCTTCGATGCGCCAACTGCTGCCGGCGACGCGCGATGCCAAGGTGACGCACCGTTGGGGCGGTGTGCTGGGCATTCCGCGGCACGGGCGTCCGTTCGTGACGTTCGACCGAACCAGCGGCGTCGGCGCGGCCGGCGGCTACACCGGCGAGGGCGTGGGCGCGTCGAACCTTGCGGCGCGGATCCTTGCCGATCTCGTGCTTGGGCGAGACACCGACCTCACCCGCCTTGCCTGGGTGGACGATGTGCCGCCGAAATGGCCGCTTGAACCGATGCGCTGGCTCGGCGCCAAGACGGTGTTCGCACTCGGTCGGTTGGCGGATCGCAAGGAACTGGGCGGCAAGCGTCCTTCTCGCGTCTATGGCGCGCTGTTCGACCGCTTTCTATGATGGGGCACAATTGCACTTGATCGGCGCAAGCGGGATAGGGGGAGCGCATGGCGGAAGCTGAAGCTGCGGAACTGCAATCCGAGGCAGCGCAGGAAGCCGACCACGAAGTCGTGGTGATCGGCGCCGGCGTTGCCGGCATCTACCAGATCAAGCGCCTGAAGGACCTTGGCGTGCGCGCCATCGTCCTCGACGCCAACCCCGACCTCGGCGGAACTTGGTACCACAACCGCTATCCGGGCGCCCGCTTCGACTCGGAGAGCTACACCTACGGCTATTCCTTTTCCCGCGAGTTGCTCGACGAGTGGCACTGGACCGAGCAGTTCTCGCCGCAGCCAGAGAACCTGCGCTATCTCGACTTCGTGGCGCGCAAGTTTGGTCTGGCGAGCACATGCAGTTCGACAGCCGGGTCGAGGCCATGCGCTTCGACGAAGACGCCAACATCTGGCGGCTTTCCCTTCAGGACGGAAGCGAAATCACGACCCGATTCGTCGTTACCGGGGTTGGAGTGCTGTCCACGCCCACGCTGCCGAGGTTCGAGGGGATGGAACTCTTTGAGGGGCCGTCGTTCCATTCCTTCCATTGGCCGCACGAACCGCTCGATCTTGCCGGCAAGCGTGTGGCGGTGATTGGTACGGGGGCGACGGCCATCCAACTCATTCCAGAAGTCGCGAAGGTGGCCGGGCATTTGACGGTGTTCCAGCGCCGGCCGAACTGGGCTGCCCCGCTCAACAACGCGCCGATCTCTGAATCGGAGATGGACGCCATCCGCGCCCGCTACGACGAGATATTCGAAACCTGTGCCCGCACGCCGGGGGGCTTCGAGCACGAACCGGATCGGCGGGGGTTCTACAACGTGACGGCCGAGGAGCGTCGAGAACTGTGGGACCGACTCTACGACGAGCCGGGTTTTGCCATTTGGCTGCGCAACTTCGTCGAGATTTTCATCGACGAGGAGGCCAATCGAGAGTTCTCGGAGTACATCGCCGAGCGCATCCGCGGGCGCGTGGACGATCCTGAAGTGGCCGAGAAGCTCATTCCGAAGGATCACGGCTTCGGCATCCAGCGGCTGCCGATGGAGACCGGCTATTTCGAGGCGTACAACCGTCCGAACGTCGAACTGGTGGACTCGGCGGCAACCCCCATAGAGCGCATCACCCGGACGGGGTTGGAAACCACCGAACGCTCGTTCGAGTTCGATGTCATCGTCTATTCGACCGGCTTCGACTCCTTCACCGGCGCCTTCGACCAGATCAACATCGAAGGCTTGGGCGGCGCCCGCTTGCGCGACAAGTGGGCCGACGGCCCGGTGACATACCTCGGTCTTTTGGTGAGCGGCTTTCCCAACTTCATCATGCTGGCCGGGCCTCAGAGCGCCGCCACCAACTTCCCGCGCGGCGCCGAACTCGCCGTGGACTGGGCGACGCCGCTCATTGAGTACATGCTCGAACACGGCCACCAGCGATTCGATGCGGAGGAAACGGCGGAGGCGGCGTGGGTCGAACACGTCAAGGAGATGTACCAAGGCCTGCTCCTGCGCAAGGCCAAGAGCTGGATCACTGGCTACAACTCCAATCTCGACGGCCACGAGTACGGGAAGACGCGCTACAACATCTACAACGGCGGCGGCCCCAAATACGCCCAGCGATTGCGCGACGTGGCGACCCGCAACTACGAAGGCGTCACTTTCGACTGAGAACGTCTTTCGTGTCGAACCCGAGGGAGTCACGGGTCGGGAGGTTTCGTTCCATGCAAGTTCCCATCCCGCCGAGGACGAAGAGTCGCCGATGCGCAAGGACCGGGCCTGAAGTCCCTCGGAGGGAAGGCATCCTGCCTTCCCTAAGCGGCGACAGGCGCTTTCTCCGTCTGCCACAATGAAGCAAGTGCGCTGGCGCGCAGGGAAGGCAGAATGCCTTCCCTGCGAGGCTTTCGCTTCGAGTCCAATCCTTCAAGCGCCAACGTGTTGCGCGTTTTGTTCCAGGGGAGGGGCGTCTCTCCCTCTAGAGCTCTGTCCGGTGCGCAAGGGACCGAGCCTGAGAGCTTGAAAAGACTCAAAATCCGCCTCCGATTGCCGTATGATGCCGGAGTTTTGGGCGAGGCCCTTGTGTGGCGGCGAACGGGCTGCCATTGCGGGGTGGGCGGTCGGCAGCCGGCGGGGAGCGAATGAAAGCAACCGACATCGCGGATCCGGACTACTTCCACAAGGTGGTGGACTGTCAGTGGGCTTGTCCCGCGCACACGCCGGTGCCGGAGTACATCCGACTCATCGCCGAGGAACGCTACACCGAAGCCTACATGATCAACTGGGATTCCAACGTGTTTCCCGGCATCCTAGGGCGCACTTGCGACCGACCCTGCGAGCCCGCCTGCCGGCGCGTGCGCACAGAGGAAAAGCCCGTTGCCATCTGCCGGCTCAAGCGAGTGGCCGCCGACCACAAAGGCGACATCGCCCCCTACCTGCCGCATGTTCCGAGGCAGAAGAACGGCAAGCGGATAGCTCTCCTCGGCGCTGGCCCCGCCTCGCTCGCCGTGGCGCGAGACCTCCTGCCGTTCGGCTACGAGATCGACATGTTCGACCGCGACCCCGCCGGTGGCGGCATGATGCGCAGCCAAATCCCCGCCTTCCGCCTGCCGGCCGACGTGCTCGAGGAAGAGGTGGACCTCATCGTCAACATGGGTGTCAACGCCACCTACGGCTACGAGATCACGAGCATGAAAGAGATGCTCGACATGAACTACGACGCCTACTTCGTCGGCACTGGCGCCCCGCGCGGACGCGACCTTGACCTGCCCGGCCGCAAGGAAGTGGACGAGCACATCTCCATCGGCATCGACTGGCTTTCCTCCGTGGCCTTCGGCCACACCACGTCCATCTCCGGCAAGGTCATCGTCATGGGCGGCGGCAACACGGCGATGGACTGCTGCCGCACCTCCCAGCGCTTGGGCGCGGAGCGGGTGACGGTGGTGGTTCGCTCCGGCTTCGAGGTGATGAAGGCCTCGGAATGGGAGAAGGAAGACGCGATGGCGGAGGGTATCCCCATCATCAACAACCGCCCGCCCAAGGAGTTCGTGCACGAGAACGGCAAGCTCAAGGGCATCGTCTTCGAATGCGTCAAGCCGGTGGAAGGCGAGAACGGTCGGCTGAAGTACGTCCCCACCGGCGAGCCGGACGTGTTCATGGAATGCGACCACGTGCTCATGGCCATCGGCCAGGAAAACCACTGCCCGTGGATCGAGCGCGACATCGGCCTCGAGTTCGACAAGTGGGATTGCCCCATCCTGGACGAAGACACGCTGCAGTCCACCAATCCCAAGGTGTTCTTCGGCGGCGATTCGGCGTTTGGTCCGGAGAACATCATCTGGGCCTCGGCGCACGCCCACAAAGCCGCCATCTCCATGCACCTCTTCTGCCAGGGCAAGGATCTGAAGGCCGACCGGCCGCCGGAAGGCGTCAATCTCATCAGCCAGAAGATGGGCGTGCATCAATGGAGCTACGACGCCGAGCACGACCCCTCGGCGCGCTTCATCGTCCCCCACGCCAACCGCACCAAGTCGCTCGACAACATCAAGATCGAGGTGGAACTCGGATTCGACAAGGACTTGGGCCTGCAGGAAGCGCAGCGCTGCCTCAACTGCGACGTGCAGACGGTGTTCACCGAGAAGCTTTGCATCGAATGCGATGCTTGCGTGGACATCTGCCCCATGGATTGCATCACCTTCACCGAGAACGAGGAAGAGGAGCGCCTGCGCGCCAACTTGATGGCGCCGGCCGACAACACCGAGCAAGACCTTTACGTCTCCGACATCCTCGCAACCACGGGCCGCGTCATGGTGAAGGACGAGGATGTCTGCCTGCACTGCGGCCTGTGCGCGGAACGCTGTCCCACCAACGCCTGGGACATGCAGAAGTCCATCGTTCACATTCCGCAGCTCGGATCGTTCGCGGAGCCGATTGCCGCTGGCTAGGACCGGCCAAGAACCGGAGGGGCCCCAAGTGACCACCTACAACGACTTCGTCATCCGCTTCGCCAACGTCAATGGCTCGGGCTCTGCCTCCGCCAACGGCATGTTCGCCAAGGCGCTGTTTCGCATGGGCATCCCGGTGGCGACGCGGAACATCTTCCCCTCCAACATCGAGGGGTTGCCGACGTGGTTTGAGGTGCGGGTGTCGGAGCGGGGCTATCTCGGCCGCCGCGAGGGCATCGACATCATGGTGGCCATGAACGCGGAGACGTTCGAGGAAGACATCGCCTCCATCGTCCCCGGCGGCTACCTCGTGTACGACAACTCCAAGGAGTTGCGCCCCAACTTCCGCAGGGACGACATCAATCTGGTCGGCATCCCCATTTCGCAGCTCGTGCTGCCGGAGTTCCCGAATCCCAAGCACCGGGCGCTGTTCAAGAACATCGTCTATCTCGGCGCGCTATCCGCGCTCCTCAACATCGACTTCGACATCATCAAGGGCATGGTGTCGGCGCAGTTCAAGGGCAAGGACGAGCTCATCGCGCCCAACATCCATGCGATGGAACTCGGCCGCTCCTATGCCCGCGAGTACCTTGAGTGTCCGCTGCCGATTCAGGTGCGCCATTCCGACGCGGTGGGCGACCGCATCATGATCGACGGCAACGCCGCTGCCGCCATCGGCGCGATCTACGGCGGCGCGACGGTGTGCGCGTGGTATCCCATCACGCCTTCCACCTCGCTGGCCGAGGCGTTCGAGCAGCATTGCGCTCGGCTGCGGGTGGATGCGGAAACAGGCGAGCGGCGCTACGCCATCATTCAGGCCGAAGACGAACTTGCCGCGATGGGCATCGTCATCGGCGCAGGCTGGAACGGCGCAAGGTCCTTCACCGCCACCAGCGGCCCCGGCGTGTCGCTGATGACGGAGTTCTTGGGCCTTGCCTACTTCGCCGAGATTCCCGCCGTGCTTTGGGACATCCAGCGTGCCGGCCCCTCCACCGGCATGCCGACGCGGACGCAGCAGGGCGATCTCGTCTCGTCCGCCTACGCCTCCCACGGCGACACCCGCCACCCGCTCATGTTCCCGTCGACGCCCCGGGAGTGCTTCGAGTTTGGGGCCGACGCTCTGGACCTCGCCGATCGCCTCCAGACCCCCATCATCGTGATGAGCGATCTGGAACTCGGCATGAACGACAACCTCTCCGAGCCCTTCACCTGGGACGACTCGCGGCGCTACGACCGCGGCAAAGTGCTGACGGAGGAAGACCTCGACGACGTGGAGCGCTTCAGCCGCTACCTCGACGTGGACGGCGACGGCGTGGGCTATCGCACGCTGCCCGGCACCCACGCGGAGAAGGGCGCCTTCTTCACCCGCGGCACGTCCCGCGACGAGCACGCCACCTACACCGAGCAGCCGGAGCACTACATCAAGAACATGGATCGGCTGCTCCTGAAATGGGCAACGGCGCGCCAACTCGTGCCGAAGGCCGAGATCGAGGCGCACGGCCGCCGCGCCGGCATTCTCTACTACGGCACCACCGCCGCACCCATGCAGGAAGCGCTGGACCGGCTCGCCGAAGACGGCGTGCAGCTCGACACCATGCGCATTCGCGGTTTCCCGTTCGGCAACGAGGTGCGCGAGTTCTTGGGCAGCCACGAAATCCTGTTCCTTGCCGAGCAGAACCGCGACGCACAGATGAAGTCCCTGCTCGTGAACGATCTGGAACTGGACCCCGCCAGCATCATTCCGGTGCTCTACTACGGCGGCTTCTCCATTTCGGCGGACACCATCCACCAGCAGGTGCTCGACTACTACGTCGGCAACAACCTGCCAAGGCTCGATGAAGTCTGGGAGGTGAGCTCATGACCTTCGTTGCCAAGCCCCGGACCCATCATCCGCTGCTGCAGGTCAACGACCTCGGCTTGACCCGGCGCGACTACGAGGGATCGGTCTCGACGCTTTGCGCCGGCTGCGGCCACGACTCGGTTTCCGCCGCCGTGGTGCAGGCGTGTGCGGAACTCGCGCTGCCGCCGCACAAGTTCGCCAAGGTGTCCGGCATCGGCTGCTCGTCGAAGACGCCGAGCTATTTCCTCGGCAACTCGCACGGCTTCAACTCGGTGCACGGGCGCATGCCGTCGGTGGCTACGGGCGCGAACCTTGCCAACCGGGAGCTGTACTGCATCGGCGTTTCCGGGGACGGTGACAGCGCCAGCATCGGCATCGGCCAGTTCGCGCACATCGTCCGCCGCCGCATCAACATGCTGTACCTCGTGGACAACAACGGCACCTACGGCCTCACCAAGGGCCAGTTCTCCGCCACCAACGACCGCGGCTCCACGAGCAAGAAGGGCGTGCCGAACCTTTACGAACCCATCGACATGATCTCGATGGCGCTGCAGATCGGCGCCAGCTTCGTCGCCCGCAGCTTCTCCGGCGACAAGCGCCAACTCGTGCCGCTCATCAAGGCTGGCCTGCTGCACGAAGGCTTCGCCTTCATCGACGTGATCTCGCCTTGCGTGGCCTTCAACAACCATAACGGCTCGACGAAGAGCTACGACTACATCCGCGCCCACTCCGGCAGCGTGGTGGACGCCGACCTCATCACCCCGCACGACGAAATCACCGTGGACTACGACCCCGGCGCCAGTGAAGACGTGGCCATGCCCGACGGCTCCACCCTGCGCCTGCGCAAGCTCGCCCACGACTACAACCCGCACGACCGCGTCCAGGCTCTCCACTACGTCCAGCGCGCCCAGGAGGAAGGCGAGTTCGTCACGGGGCTGCTCTACGTGGACCCGACCGCCAGCGACTGCCACGAAATCCTCGGCACCACCGAGACCCCGCTGAACGCCTTGGGCGAAGCGGAGCTATGCCCCGGCAACGCCGCACTCGACGGAATCAACGCCTCGTTTCGGTAAGTGGGGCCGCGCCGCGGTCTGAAGGACTCATGCCTTCGGTGCCCTTGAGCGCTGACCAGCTTGGCGACTTTGCCCGTGACGGGTTCCTCCATGTGCCGGGGTTGGTGCCGGAGAGTGAGCTCGCGGCGCCGGATCGCGACAGCCTCGAACTGATCGAGCGCGGGGTGGCCGGGCCTTTCGGTGACAAGCGGTGGCGCTATCAGGAGGACGTGGAGAAAGGCAAGGAGCATTGCCTCTACCGCGTCAACGACCTTGCCGCAGCCGACATGCCGCCGAGCTTTCAGGTGTTGCTGGCGCATCCGCGGCTCCTTGCTGCCATCCACCAACTGGTGGACGGCGACGATTTCGCGGCGTCGGTGCATGCCTTGGTGTTCAAGCTGCCGCGCCACGGGGCACCGGCGCGGTGGCATCAAGACCCGGTGAAGGTCTTCCGCTTCCCAGTATTCAATGTGGACATCTACTTGGATGACGCCACCACCAACAACGGCTGCGTGCGTGCGTTTCCAGGCAGCCACCTCGCCGGGCACCACGACCCCGCGGAATCACCGGACTTCATCGAGAGTTGGACGGGGGGCGGCGACGAGGCAAGCGCCCGCCGCGCGGTTGCCATTCCTGCGCAGCGCGGCGACGTGATCTTCCACGCCACCACCTTGGTTCACGGCAGCCCGTGGAACCGCAGCGAGGATCTGAGGCGCACCATCTACTTCCACATCGATCACCGCCGAGATGTGGAACTGGCTGGCGACCGCTGGCCCCAGCACCAGTTTGCACAGGCTCGCGAAGTCACCGCCCGTGCCATCGCCATGCGGGCAGAGCGATGGCCTGAGGAAGAGCCTTTCCCCTACGGTTGAGCAGAGTCTTCGGGGCCTCTAAGGATCGTGCGCAAGCTCCGTGCCGTCGAAGTCCGCGACGATGCGGTCGAAGCGGGCCCTGATGCGCTCCTTCGTGCTCGCATGGGTGAAGATGTAGGCCTTGTTGCGGCGGATGCCGTTCAGCACGAGCTCGCCGATTCCGTCGATGCTGATGCCGCGAGAGAACAGTTCCGCCATTTCCTTCGCCCGGCGCTCCGCTTCGGCGCCGCCGCGTGGTCGGGGAGCGCCGTACTCGGCCGGGCGGTTGCGCCCCGATTGCAGGATGCGGGTGTCGACGATGTAGGGGCACAGCGCCGACACGCCGACGCGGAACGGCGCGAGTTCCTCGCGGGTGGCTTCGGAAATGGCCACGACGGCGTACTTCGAGGCCGAGTACACCGAGCCGCCGGGATGGGTCCACATCCCCATGACCGAGGCGGTGTTGACGATATGGCCATCACCGCCGTCCTTCACGGTTTCCTTGATGATCGGCACATACGCCCGCATTCCGTTGACGACGCCGTACAGGTTGACGCCGAGCACCCATTGCCAGTCCTGCTGCGTGGCCTCGTCGATGGGGCCGCCAGCGCCGACGCCGGCGTTGTTGCAGACGATGTGGACACCGCCGAAGTCGTCCCGAACGCGGCTTGCGACCTCTTCCACCTGGACGGAGTCGCTCACGTCGCAGCGGTAGCGACGGACATCGACGTTGGCGGTGTCGAACTCGGCATGGGACTTCGCGAGCGCCTCCTCTTCGACGTCGAGCATGGCCACATGCGCCCCGGCGCCGGCGAGCGCTCGCGTCATGCCGAGGCCGATGCCGGACGCCGCGCCCGTCACCACCGCGACCTTGTTCTGAACCGTCTCCATCACCGCACCTCCGCGTTGCTCGTCGCACGCGATGCTACGCCATCGTGAGTTTGCGAAGTCGCTGCCGGTGCGATGTCTGGTAACTTGGTGGCATCGAAGAGGCGCGGTTTTCCATGAGCAATCCCAACACGCCAGTGCTGGTCGGGGTCGGCCAGTTCCTTAATCGCATCGACGACTTGGACCAGGCGCTCGAGCCCTTGGAGATGATGCTGCGAGCGGTGGCGCTGGCCGAGCGCGACACCGGGGTTGGCGACCTCCTGCCCAAGGTGCGGTCGGTGCGCGTGACGCGGGGGATCTGGAGCTACGAGAACCCGGCGCGGGCCATCGCCGAACGAATCGACGCGACCGGGGCGGAAACGGTCGGCACCTTGATCGGTGGCAACCAGAATCAGGCCGTGGTGAACCGCACCGCCGACGACATTCTCGCCGGTCGCGTGGACCTCGTGCTCATCACCGGCGCGGAGAACGGCTACAGTGCGAACAAGGCGCGCAAGGCCGGGCGGGAGCTTGTGCAGACGAAGGCGCCGGGCACCTACGACTTCGTCATCGGTGCCGCACAGCAGCCGGAGCATCACGAGTTCGAGGTGGCGAAGGGCATCCGCCAGGCCATTCAGGTCTATCCGATGTACGACAACGCCATTCGCCACGAGCGCGGCGAAACCCTGAGCGAGCACATCGAACGGGTGTCCGGCCTTTGGGCGCGCTTCAACGACGTGGCGCAGGACAATCCCAACGCCTGGGTGCGCGAGGACATGACCGCCGAGGAGATCCGCACCGCCTCGCCCAGCAATCGCCAGATCAGCTTCCCCTACACCAAGTACATGAACGCCAACATGATGGTCGCGACATGGGTGCGGCGCTCATCATGTGCAGCGTGGCGAAGGCGAAGGCGCTCGGCATTGGCGAGGAACGCTGGGTCTATCCGCATGTTGGAGCGCGAGGCTACGATCACTTCTCGGCTTCGGTGCGGGAGAACTTCCACTCTTCGCCGGGCATCCGAATCACCGGCGGCAGGGCGATGGAACTGGCCGGAATCGGCCCGGACGAGCTCGACTTCGTCGACCTCTACAGTTGCTTCCCATCGGCGGTGCAGGTGGCGGCGAAGGAACTCGGACTTGCCGAAGAGCGGCAGCTCACCGTCACCGGCGGCCTCACCTTCGGCGGCGGGCCCCTCAACAACTACGTCATGCACAGCATCGCCCGCATGGTGGAGCTGTTGCGGGAAAGGCCGGGCGGCTGGGGCCTCATCACCGCCAACGGCGGCAATCTCTACAAGCACGTCCACGGCATCTACTCGAGCGCCCCGCCAGAGACGGACTTCCAGCACATCAACATGCAGGACGAGATCGATGCCCTGCCATCGCGGGAATGCCTGGCGGCATACGACGGCGAGGCAGAGATTGAGTCCTACACCGTGATGTACGCGGCGGACGAGCCCGCCATTGGCCACGTTGCCTGCCTAACCTCGGCCGGCCAGCGCACGTGGGTGAACACCACGGACCCCGACCTCATGGCGGCGATGGTCGCCGAAGAGTTCTGTGGCCGCCCCGTGACGATCAAGGACGATCGGCTAGCGGTAACTGCCTAGGGCGACTGCCTAGTCACGGCACGCCAACCAGCGGCATAGGTTCCTCGCGCCCTTCGGACGCGCAGAGAGGGCGTCTTGCCATGGCTGCAGCCAGTCGGTTTCGCTCCTCTTGGGGGGAGGGCGTCTCGCCCTCCAACGCGCCGAAGGCGCGTCAACGCGAGGGCCTTGCGGCGTGCCAGCAGCCAACGCACCAGCATCTTCGCCGCCAGGCCGCGAAGTGCGATAGGCTGCTTGGTTCTCGGCGGCCCACAACGTAACTCGCCCTTGAGGAAATCCCAACATGCCCGTTTTCCAACGCAGCGACATCCGCATCAACTACGAAATCCACGGCGAGGGCTTTCCCATCCTGCTGTTTGCGCCGGGTGGCATGCGCTCCGCCATATCGTTCTGGCGCGGTTCCGAATGGGACCCCATCGAAGCACTCTCGCCCCATTACCAAGTGATCGCCATGGATCAGCGCAACGCCGGCGAGAGCACCGCCCCGGTCACCGCCGACGACGGTTGGCACAGCTACACCGACGACCATGTGGCGCTGCTCGATCACCTCGGTATCGAACGCACCCACGTCATGGGCGGCTGCATCGGCGGCCCGTATTGCTTCGGCGTAATGGAACGGCTCGGCGACTGCATCGCGTCGGCCATCCTGCAACAGTCCATCGGCGACGACGGCGCCAACCGCCCGCTCTTCTACGACATGTTCGACGCGTGGGCCGTCAACTTGAAACCGACGATGCCGAACGTGCCCGAATCCGCTTGGACCAGCTTCCGCTCCAACATGTACGACCACGACTTCGTCTACAACGTCTCGCGAGATTTCGTCGCCGGCTGCCAGACGCCGATGCTCGTCCTCATGGGCTCCGACCCTTACCACCCCGAGACCACCTCCCGCGAAATCGCAGACCTCGCTCCCAACGCGACGCTGGTGGAGCGGTGGAAGAACGCGGCGGAGGACGGCACCGTCCAAGTCGCGCTCGACTTCCTGCAAGCGAACACCCCGTAGGGGCGACCCCTTGTGGTCGCCCGTGCGTCTCCCGTGGCGACCGAAGCGAGAGAGCCAGGCGTGAGCATTCAACGAGTCGTCCCGTTCCTGGCGGTCGCCGATGTCGCGCGTTCGGTAGCCTTCTACGTGGAGGGCCTCGGCTTCGAGATCAAGCTGCAATGGCGGCCCAGCGGTGAGCTTCGCTGGTGCCAGATCGAGCAGGGCGGCGCCGCGCTGATGTTGCAGGAGCATGGGCCCGGCCAACATGCTGACGGCAAGGGGCAGGGCGTCGTGATTTGCATCTTCTGCGACGACGCCGTGGCGCTCTACCGGCGGTTCCTGGCGAACGGGATTGCCGCAGAGGAGCCGTACGTGGGCAACGCGCTGTGGGTGACCAGGGTGGTCGATCCCGATGGCTACAAGGTGGATTTCGAGAGCCCGACAGATGCGCCGGAGGAGATGACGCTGTCGCAATGGGAAGCATCGGAGCGGGGGAAGGGAGTTGCCGCGCATGAATGACGAAGACCTTTGTTTCACCTCCGCCACAAACCTCGCGCGCCTGATTCGAGCGCGCGAGCTATCGCCAGTGGAGGTCACGCAGGCCGTGATCGACCGCATCGAGCGCTTCGACGGTCGCGTCAACGCCTTCTCCCGCTTCGCTCCGCACATGGCCATGCGGGTGGCAAGGGTTGCCGAAGCTGCGGTCATGGCTGGCGACCCCCTCGGCCCCCTCCACGGCGTTCCCGTCACCATCAAGGACCTGTTCGATCTTGAAGGCTTCGTCACCGAGTCCGGGTCGCAAACCCAAGCCACCGCCACCGGCAAGCAAGCGGCTACCGCCGATTGCCCCGTCGCCGCGCGCTTGAAAGCCGCCGGCGCCGTCATCCTCGGCAAGACCACCACCCCGGAGTTCGGCTGGACCGGCGTGAGCCGCAGCCCCCTTAGCGGGATTACCCACAATCCCTGGAAGCACGGCTTCAACGCCGGCGCCTCCTCCGCCGGTTCTGGCGCCGCCGCCGCGGCCGGCTTCGCACCCCTGCATCAGGGTTCCGACGGAGCCGGCTCCATCCGAATGCCGTCGCACTTCAGCGGCGTCTTCGGCATCAAGCCCACATGGGGACGAGTTCCGCACGTCCCTGTACGCAACAACGACCTCGTGTCACACGTTGGCCCGCTATCCCGCACCGTCGAAGATGCCGCCCTCTTTCTGAATGCCACCGCTGGCGCTCATCCACTCGATCACACGAGCCTCACCGAACCCGCGCGCGACTTCACGGAGAACCTATCCCGCGACGTCACGGACCTCCGAGTCGCGTTCAGCCCCAACCTAGGCCACGCCCGAGTCGATCCCGAAGTCGCCACGCTAGTCGCCGCCGCCGCGCGCACTTTCGAATCCGCCGGCTGCGTCGTAGAGGAAGTGAACCCAGAATGGGGCCCCCTCGGTCCTGAACTCGGCCGCTTCTTCTGGTCCGTCCACGAAGCCCCCTTGGGGCAATACCTGGAAGAATGGGAGTCCCGCATGGACCCCGGCCTCGTCGCGTGCATCCACGCAGGCACTGGCCACTCGGCCGAAGACTACATGGCCATGCGCGCCCGCAAGCTCGACTACATCGAACGCCAAAACCGCTTCCTGGCCGACTGGGACCTGCTGCTCACCCCAGCCGTGTCCGTCGCCGCCTTCCCCGCCACAAGGCTTCAGCCAGAACACTGGCCCGAACACCCGTGGGACTGGCTTTCCTGGGCCGAATTCTCCTACCCCTTCAACATGAGCGGCCTCCCCGCCGCCAGCATCCCGTGTGGCTGGACCGAAGCGGGCCTCCCCGTCGGCCTGCAAATCGTCGCACGCCGCGGCCAAGACGCCAAAGTCCTCCGAGCCGCCGCCACTTTCGAGCGTGCCCAGCCTTGGGCCCAGCGTCGCCCGTCCTTCGATCCTTAGCAACGCTCGGTTGCAGTCGGGGCCGCTGGGAGCGTGGGCAATCCTGCCCTCGCATGCACCGCTAGGCGCACTGTTCAAGGTGCCCTTCGCGCCTGTCGGCGTGTGTGAGCGCCATGTGTCTGCGACCTTGGTCTCTTGGTCGATGTGGCCGATGGCCTGATGCGGTTTCGGTGCTGGTGGGCCAGGAGGCGGCGCGGGGGGGGGCTGTCGGTAAACGTGGTGAGCCGTCTGAAGCGGGTGTGGGATGAGGAGTGCTGGTGTTGGGGCCAGCGCTGGCTTGACGAGGAATGGGTGTATCTATGGCGGCTACATCCACAGTTGGTCAGCGGGGAGACGGGCGGCTGTGCGTGCTGGTGGTGATTCGCGTCAGTGCCCGCAGGAGAAGCCCTTTCTTGCAATCGGTCATGGAGGACAGCGGGCCGCCGCATGACCAACTCGCGCGTTAGCAGATTTGACAATAGCTCGTGCAGAAGTATGCTGTCGCTTCACTCCAATCTCGATCTAATACAGATGCTTCCATCCATCCGAAATCTACAGCGCTCTCGCTCGCGTCCTCTGCATGCCGATCCAGTCTTGGGCACGCCCACAACTTTGTTGCCATTGCCGAGAGGGAGACGATTGTCGATCGGTCAATGCGGCGTGCAACGCGCCTAGCGGAGTTCCGAGGCATCCTGCCGTGGAATCCCCTGACGACCACACCGCCGCACCGTCGGCCCTTGGTTACCTGTACCAGTGCCGCATCGCGTTGCTGCTTGGTATTCAAGCGATACCCGACACGCCCGATGCAAGCATATCGGTGGAGAGGTTCGATGACGTCGCATTCGAGACCGGCGGGTGCCCCACTGATATCATCCAGACTAAGCATCACCTCGGCAGCTCCCGGAGTCTGTCAGACAAGAGCCCCGACCTATGGCGCACACTCGAGATCTGGTGTAAGTGGCAGAGGTCCAGCATTGCTTCACCTTCTACAACCAAATTCGTACTCATCACCACCGAGACCGCCCAGGAGGGCTCCGCGGCCTCATTTTTGCGTGTTCACGACCGCGACGAAGACCGAGCCCACGCTTTACTGTTGGCCGCTTCTTCGAACTCGGCCAGCCAAAGCAACGCCGCCGCCTACAACGAATACCGAACTTTGGGTGAACCACTCCGGTTGAGCCTTTTGGATTCCGTTACCGTTCTCGACCGGTCTCCCGCCATAGGAGATGTGCGTGCCGATGTTGAACGAGAGCTTTTTCACGTCGCGAGCCGCGATCAACTCCCGCACCTAGTAGACAGACTAGAGGGTTGGTGGTTTGACCTGCTGATCAATGGCCTCTCGGGAACCACAGTTAACGCCATTCCTGTCACTGCGATCGACCAGCAGATCGAGCAACTGCGGGAAGCCTTCCGTAGGGACGCGTTGCCGGTGGACTACGGTTCTGGTTCGCCGACTCCAGATGTGATCGCTGAGCTGGATGATCGCCCGTTTGTCCGCCAGCTCCGGAGAATCGATATCAGCACTCCACGCATAGAATACGCGATACGAGATTACTATCGTGCTTTCGAACAGAGAGGACGTTGGCTGCGCGAGGATCTCGTCCTAGATGGCGAACTGGATCGCTATGACACGGAACTCGTCGAAGCATGGCAGCCCCGTTTCGCCGCAATGCTAGAGAATGTCGATGCCATGGCCTCGGCGGACGGGCAGAAGGAGCTTGGGCGCACTCTCTTTCGCTGGGCCGAACAAGATGCAACTTTCCCTTTCAGGGGAGTGTATGAACGCTTTCTCACCCACGGCAGCTTTGAGATTCTGTCAAACCGGCGCCATGTCGGTTGGCACCCCAGCTACAAAGACGACTAGACGGCTACCGGATCAAAGGGGAAGAGTATGTTGCGACAATGGGACCTGCGCACGAACGAAGAGGCAAGCCTCTTCAATCCTTCGTTCTGCGCAATCTTGCTGGCCGAAGCCGCCTTCGACCATCGACGCAAAAGCCATCTGCCGCTACCGTTCCCACTAGCGTTTCTCGTACTTCCTATAGTCCTCCACCGGGGTACGCGCCTAGCATTGCCCGCCACAACCGTTACGGCCTTGCTACCGTGGGTCGAGGGTAACCGCGACCTCCTTGCGCGATTTCCAAGCCGTGTCGCCACGATGCTGGACACAACTAGGGAAGCGCTCGTCTTTGGCCTCCAAAACCATTGGCTTCGCATTGAGGAGCCGGCAGCGCTAGCAGTTGGTCCTGATCGCAAGACAGCAACGGTTCGCCGGACACCGTTTTTCACGGACGAAGTGCGAGAGTGCCTGGAACGAGCTGCGTTCGTTGGAAGGTGGTTTGCCGCGGCAGGCACGACGGCTACGATATACGCTTCTCTGGGGGTCTCACCGTGAGTCTTCGAATATCGAGAATCGCGTTGTATAGCTCGACGGGAGAGATCCGAGAAATTTCTTTTAATCTTAATGGGTTGAGCATCATCACGGGCGTATCCCAGACGGGGAAGTCCGCTCTGATTGACATCGTGGACTACCTCACAGGGAGAGATCACTGCCACGTCGCCGACGGCGTCATCCGAGAGAAAGTCGCATGGTACGCCGCCCTCTTTGACTTGAATGGTGCGAGCATTTTCATCGCCAGACGCAACCCTGCGCCAGGCCAGCGGACAAGTGGGGACGTCTACCTCAGTCGAGAGTCGGGCGGGGGCCTGCCCCGGATGGCGGACTTGAGCAAAAACACAACCACGACGGCATTGGAGAGCTTTTTGACGGCCTCGCTTGGGATTAGCGAGAACGAAGTACGTCCTGAGACATCTGTGTCCGGGGTTCTCCGTGCGCAGTTTCGGCACGCCCTCTTCTACTCGTTCCAAGATCAAAACGACATCGATAGCAAGCGCAATCTGTTTCACCGCCAGGACGAGGACTTCGTGGGTCGCGACATTCGCGACACACTGCCTTATTTCCTTGGTGCCATGGACGAAGACGCCTTGACGAAGCAGGCGGAACTGCAGCAAGTGAGACGACGCCTCCGGCAGCTTGAGCGCGAGCTGCGTGCAGCGCAATCTCCAGACGGCCCTGCCGGGCCACGGGCTCAAGCCTTGGTAGACGAGGCTAAACAGGTAGGCCTCCTCGACGAACGCTCGGTAACAACCACGGAGGAACGCACGCTTGAAGTACTACGCACAATTGCCGAAGACGCGACAATCCGCGACCAAGAAATCATCGAGGACGGGGAGGATCTCCTCGTGGCCTTGCAATCTGAGAGGCAGGGCCTGCGTATGGAGTTTGAGCGGCTCAACGCGGAAGTTCGAACTACGCGCATGTTTGCGGCCGAGTCCAACGCCTACACAAGAGAGGCGCGTGAACAACGAGCTCGCCTAAGTTCCATCGGCCTTGTGAGCAACCCCACGGACGAAACGCACCATTGTCCCGTCTGCTCGAGCTCCCTCGATGTCCCGCCTCCTTCCGTCCGCCAAATTGGAGAGTCACTTGAGGCGCTCAGCCACGAGCTTGATTCCGTGGAGTCAGAGAACCCTCGCGTCCAGATGCGGCTTACGCGGCTGATGGCCGAACAGACGGAACTCCGTCAGCGCCTACGCGAGAATCAGCGACGAATCTCAGCCCGCATTCAGGAGAACGAAATTCTCCGCGTCCAACGGGACAACTTCATTCTTCAGGCACGTACGATAGGCAAGGTTCAGCAGTATCTTGAGGCCGCCGACCTCGTCGACGAGAACGCGGCCCTCCGTCGCAGTCTAGACGATCAGCGAAATCGCATCGCCATGCTGGAACAAGAGCTCGACCCTGAGCTGATACGGGACGCCGTCACCGCATACTGCAACATAATCGGTTCCTACATGACCGCTTACTCTGATGGGCTTGGCTTGGAGCACGGAGGCAGCCAACTGCGTTTAGACGCTCGCAACCTGACGGTCGTTGCCGACACCGACTCTGGACCCGTGCCACTTGGCCAGATGGGAAGCGGTGAGAACTGGGTGGGCTACCATGTGCTGGCGCACCTCGGACTTCACAAGTGGTTCAGGCGCCGAAACCGGCCCGTGCCCGGCTTTCTTTTTTTTGACCAACCGTCGCAGGCTCACTATCCCTCCAGCCGAGACCAGGAAGGCTCCCTCGCAGATCTACCGGACGAGGATCAAGAAGCGGTTCGCCGCCTGTTCCGTCTCATCTTTGATGTTTCTGAAGAACTCGGGACTGACCTCCAGATCATCCTGATGGACCATGTCGACCTCTCCGAGCAGTGGTTCGAAGACGCCGTTGTCGAGCGGTGGCGCTCGGGTGAGAAGCTCATTCCGGCCGATTGGCTTGCCTGACGCATTGGGTGCCAGCGACCAGTCTTCGGCACGGAATGGTCCGGTATCTCTCGAGACAGCGACGGCGTCGTTCGCTCCCCTTCTTTTGGCTAGGCGCAACCCAGACCCGATTCGACGCCCATCCCGGCGCTGGCTCATCGCCTCGGCTTCAGGCTCACTTCCATATTGAAATGGACTCGGGTTGCCCGGCGTGTTCACGTGACAGTGTCCCAACCGTCGAGATTGAGCGCGTCGACCAAGATCGGGTGCCTTCGAGGTGACGCCGTGCAGGTGTAACGATGGCCTGATGCCCGAGCAGGGTCAACGGTACTGGTCATCGACGCAATCATGACAGGCGTCGATGTGGCCGCGGTGATGTAGGGACTTACCCATGGGCGATCAGCGCTTAGTGATCTTTGGTCCGGCGTACACGATGTACAACGGCTTTCCTGCCAGCTTGGGCCACGAGAAATGCAGCCGAAGCGTCATCTGCGATACTTTCCCGTGCCAGGGGCAGAATAGGGAGTTCGATGGATCACCTGGGACGTCAAAGGTCAGTTCATTCTTGAAATTACGTTTCTCCGATTCCGCCGAGTCGGAGAACAGGGCTCGGCCGCCAGAGAAGTAGTCCTGGACAATCCGACGAGTTTCGGCGTCCCAAGTGCCGGTGTCGTCAACCGCACGAGCGAAACGATCCAAGATGCTGAGCAAGACGAGAAAGCGGGCTGCGGCGCTGGCGGAGAACGGGACTCCGGCCAGATGCACGAAGCAGTCTTCTGCGAACGTCAGAGCTGCAAACCGTGCGCCCGATGCCTCGCGCAAGTCATCCCACGAAACGAGCGGCTGCGCCCGGGCCTGCATTTCCGAATCAAGCGCTTCGGGTTCCCACCAGTTGCCAACGATGCCGCTTCGATCGTGGAGCCCTTCCGCCTCTCGAACCCAAGTCACTTCAAGAGGGGAGTGACACCAATCGGATGGTGCTAGACTGACTAGGCCGCACTCCACGCCGTGCAATGTCCTGAAGGCAGCCTCGCCGGTCGAGGTGTCGGTGACCACTTCGTTGCGACATTCCAGATAGTCGCTCTCGCCATGCAGTCGGACATCGTCCCAGAAGGGACCGGACCGGGTGAGCCAAGTCATAACTGCACGCCGCTCGCTGTCTTTGTGGAGGTTGCCGATGGCGGCCTGCATAGGCATGTCTGCTACCGGCATCGCGTTGAGGAACCCCCTATTGCAATGGACTTCCCGCCCGAAGCGCCGGGCAGTGGTTCGCACCTCCATCAGACGTTGCAGTGCATCGCGGAACCCGGCGAAATCGTGGAACTGGCCATGCACCGATAGTTCGTTCGCTAGCAATTCCACCTCAACCCCAGCCGGCCAGATAGCTCATGTCTTGATCGAACTGGTCGAAAAACCCGGGAGGCCAATCTGTGATGTTTCCATCGTTGTCGATGGAGGGGCTCTCGACCTGGGCCACGCGGGACGCGTCGGCCTCGTGACGGGGCCGGAAGAAGTACAACGCTGCTGCGTCTGGGCTGATGCGGCCCTGCTTGACCGCGCGCCGAATGCCGTTCAGGACATGGTCGCTGTGGGACTCGACCAGCACTTGGACCCCCGCGTGTGCCACCTCGGCCAAAAAAACACCCATTCTAGACTGACCGGCGGGATGCAAATGCACTTCAGGGTTCTCGATAAGGACTAAGTCGTCAGGCTTTGCCGCCAAGGTGGCTACGACGATCGGTAGCACCTGTGTGATCCCGAATCCCGTATGGCCTGGCCGATGGAAGTCGGTGTGGCGCGACGTGCGTACTCCGAGCGTGACAGCGTTTGCCCGTGGTACTGCCGTCAGGTCCATCTCGAAGCCCGGAAAGAACTCGCCCATGCGCGCTTCGACCTGCCGCAAGAGAGTTGGTGGAGCCCCTTCAACGAGGAGTGGGATGGCGACTCTTTCATCTCCGCCGGAGTAGAGCAGGCTGGCCGCGCTCTCGCCACCCTCGCCGACGAGGGGCAACTCCGGGCTGTCCAGCACATAAATGTCCCTTGGCCCTAGGCGTTCGGCGGCGAGCCAAGTCATGCCGCGCAGTCGGCGGGCTAGGGAACGACCCTCGGTGGAACTGGCCACAGGTTCGGGGAGCAGCTGGTGCAAGGCGTGGGGTTCACCTGGGCGCCATACTGCTTCATTGCGTCCGCGAACCTGCACTTTGCGAATGGACAGGGACATCGCGCTTTGGTCGCCAACTAGGTCCCAGGCCACCGCGCCCGCGTCGCCATCCTCTAGAGCCAGCGAAAGGTCCCGTCCCCCGCTAACGTGGTCAATAACGTCTCTGACGGCACCGAGTCGAAGCGCCGGCCCGTTGAGCAAGAGCCGCTGGGCCCACTCGTGCTCGCGAATCGTCTGGTGCAGGAGAACGAGCGCTTGTAGCACTGACGACTTGCCAGAAGCGTTGAGTCCCGATAGCAACGTCAGTCGTTGCAGTGGTAGCTTGAGCGCCTCGAAGCATTTAAAATGTCGCAGGTCAACACGAGTGATCACCGAGCACCTCCCGAAGTGCCTTCTGCGCCATTTCGAATCTTGTCTTGACCCTTTTTAGGTCGTTCGTGCCGTAGGTGATGGCCGCGTTGAATGCTTCGTCCCACAGCAAATAGTGGAACGCTTCGCGGACCGCTGTCACGTTGGACGCGACTTGCTCTTCCGAATAACGCGAAAGTCCAGTGGACATTACGTCCCAAAGTGACGCGTTCAGTACAGCTCGCCTTTCCTGACCAGGGTCGTGCTTGCGGAACGCTTGGCGTCCGAACAGGTGGAAGTTATTGCGGAGACCGCGTCGGAGTTGCTCAGAAAGTGCCACCAAACCTGCTTCGTGCGTCTCGTTCATTCGACAAAGCGTACGGGCGAGAAAGTCGTCCATGTCTTTACGGTAGGCGTCGGGCCCAAGCAGCTGGAAGGCGCAGAATCGATTGACGAACTCCCGGTCCCGCATAGCCTTCGAGTTGAGGCTGTCGCCGGTGGCGCTGCTGAACTCCTCGGTCTGAGATTCGTCCTTGAGAAAGCGCGTCGCCTTCCCCATGTAGAGGCAGTTGCGCATTTGCTGTCGCGTCAATTGTTCGCCTCCATTTACGCGCTCGAAGATGTCCAATCGTGCCCGTTCGGGCGCTTTGGAGTCGATGATGTAGAAGATCAGGTTGCAGTCTTCCACGCGGTTTTGGTGTTTCGGGGGCAAATCGGAGAACCGCTTTCCATGGAGCTCGACACGGTCGGGGAGTCGGAGCCTGAGTTCCCCGCTCGTGAAGCGTCTGAATGTGGACAGGCGCTGCAGGCCATCCACCACGACCATACGGCCTTCGGCGTCCTCCGCCATGTAGAACACTGGCAACGGAATGCGCATAATCACGGACTCGATCAACTTGCTTTGCTTGTCTTCGGCCCAGATGAAGTCGCGTTGGAAATCGGGGTTCATGACGTAGCGCCCTTGGTCGATGCGATGCAGGACATCGCGGACCGTGCGGTGGTCATTCCTGATTAGCATCTCATCGAGGGGATACTCGCCCCAAGACGCCCCTTCAGCATCCAATCCCTCGGGGTCTTCAACGTCGGTTGGTTGGTCGGCCGTTTCTGCGTTCACATTCCCTCCTGATTCCCTTGTCTTGCCCGGGTTGATGCCGGTTCCAAGTCTATTACACCCCGAACACCTTCATCACCTCGTCCCCTAGGTGGTTGATCACTTTGGCCGCGATTCTTCCGGAGGTGGGTTTGGGGAAGGGGCGGGAGGTTTCGCTGTTTAGGGTGGCCCAGGCTTCGGGTCGATTTCGGCCTTTAGCGTGGTCTTTAGGGATTTGTAGGGGTCGTTGGCGCCTAGGAAGTAGGCTTGGCGGACGAAGAAGCTCTCGTGGTTGTAGTCGGTGTCTATGAACCAGCAGGCGATGCCGTCGGGGTCGTCGCTGCGGATTTCGCCGGTGGATGGGTCGAAGACGTCTACGCCGTTGATTTTGACTTGGAGCCAGTCGGGTTCGTCGTTGTCGCCGGTGGCTGGCTCGATGTCGATGTCGGGCTCGCCGAAGATTACGAAGAGGTTGGCTGTGTCAGTTTTCTTCAGGTCTTCGGCCATATGAAGGTCGGCGTTCATGCGGGCCTTGAGGACAGGGATGCGGCCGAGCTTGTTGAATTCGGTGGCGTGGGCGTCGTAGTTGAAGGCGCAGGCGATTAGGGTGTCGAAGTCGGCATCGGCGGCTTCTCGGACGGCGCGGACGAGGTCGGCGCGGGCGACGGTGCCGAACTCCGGGCCGATGAAGATGCCGGCGCGCTTCTCTTGCCCGGTGTCGCCGCCTTCGAGGTAGCGGCCTTCGGCGCAGACGAGTTCGCCGGGCCAGGCTTCTAGCGAGGAGAAAGCGAGGCGGCCTGATTTCTTGGCCTGTTGCACGCCGGCGGTGCGGAGGTTCTCCAATATCTTGTGGGCGAAGTCGTAGCGGGGGAGGTCTTTGTCGAGTTCCCATGTTGGGGTAGCGTCTCGGACGACGAGTTCGTCGTTCTCGTCGAATTCGGCGAGGCGGTGAGGAGACAGGCTTTCGACGGTGAAGGGGCCGGCGACGCGGGTTTTGGCGTTGTCCTCGTAGGGCTTGTCGTAGAGGTACTCGTACTCGGCACGGGCAGCGATGGAGGCGTCGACTTCGCGTTGGCGCGCGATGCGGGCTTCCCAGAAGCGGGCGTGGGCGTTTGTTTCGTCGTCGCTCCAGTCTTCGCTGGGATCGCGCGGAACTTCCCATTCGAGCATGGCGTTGGCGGGGGCGGACTCGCCGGATGGCAGTTCGACGGTGGCATTGAGTGGGGCTTGAAAGTCGATCTTCTCGCCCTTGCGGCCACCGGTTTCCACGGTGAGAGGGGTGGCGTGGCCGATCATGGCTTGGTTCAGGTCTTCCAGCGCGGCCTCGACGGACGGCTGCAATTGCTCGCAAATGGTGTCGATTTCTGCGTTGTTGGCGATGGACTTGAGGGTGATGTGGGGCACGCGCTGGTACACGAAGCCTTGGCGGATGTCGCCGTAGGTTGGGGATTCGGAAGGTGCTTTGCGGGAGAGTTCGGCTTCCTTGTGCTGCCCTTCGGTGCTGTCGGCTAGGAGATAGTACGGGTAGCGGGCACCCATGATGCGGGAGCGGGCGAGGGCCAAGGCGACGCGGGAGGTGTCGATGGTGATCCAGCGACGGCCCCATTGCTCCGCGACGTAGGCGGTGGTGCCGGAGCCGCAGGTTGGGTCTAGGACGAGGTCACCGGGGTCGGTAGCCATGAGGATGCACCGCTGGAGGACCTTTGCTGCCGTCTGTACAACGTAGTTCTTCTCCTCCGTGAAGTTCCCTGTTTTCGTGTCGGTCCAAAAATTGTTTATTGCGTATTGGTCGAAATCGGAGAACATGCGGACAAATCGGATGCTGTTTCGTGCGGCGTGCAGCCTGCCTGCTCGTTGTAGCCGTGCCATGCCAAGCGAGTTCGTCTTCCAGCCACCGCTAGGGCGAGTGAATCGCTTTCCCTGGTGACTGACCACGAAGCGCGTAGTCGCTCCACCAGATTGCGAGGTAATGTTGTCGGGTGCATATGGAACCGCTTCGCTTGAAATGCCGGCTGACGCGGATGTAGTTGAACCATCCGGGTAGCGGTACCAGTCCGACTCGACATCGGGTTTGGATACGAACATACGCCGGAACTTGAGGCGACCAATGTCTCTGGCATAGACGACGAGGTAGTCGTTAGTCACGGCCAAGTGTCTGGCAGTTTGACCGGTTGTCTTGACGAATGGGATGGTGGCGACATGATTGGCTTCCCCAAAGACCTCGTCCATGGCCGCCCGTATTCGATGCACGTTCTCATCTCCGATCTGCACGAAGATGCTGCCGCTTTCCGTCAGGAGATCCCGTGCCACCGTCAGCCGGTCGCGCAGGTACGTCAGATACGAATGAATCCCGTCCCGCCATGTGTCCCGAAATGCCTTAACCTGTTCCGGTTCCCGCGTAATGTGCTCGACCTTGTTGTCCTTCACGTCACGGCTGGTCGTGGACCACTGAAAATTCGAATTGAACTTGATCCCATACGGCGGGTCTATGTAGATGCACTGAACCCTTCCTCGCAATCCCTCGCGCTCCGCCAGCGAAGCCATCACCTGCAAGGAGTCGCCGAGGATCATCCGGTTCGACCAGTTGGCGTCGTGCTGGTAGAACTCCGTCTTGGCGTCTTCGTCTGGCAGGCCGTTGAAGTCGCCGAAGAGGTCCGCCTGAAAACCGGGTTCCTCGCTCTCCTGCTCCTTGCGCGCTGTACGACTGCGCCGCACGAGATCGTCGATCAGCACCTTCGGGTGGACTTTCTCCTGAATGAAGAGCGGCGGTGCCTGCACGACAAGGTCGGACCAATCCTGCATGTCCTTGCCACGCCATACGAGTTGCGGGTCTAGGTCGCGGTTGGTTCGTTCGTAGGCGACGCGGATCGGGTTCTGGTCATCGGGCTGCATCACCGGCTGGTACTCGGCCGTGGGAATGTTGCGCCGCTTGGCCCCGCCATGGGTGATCGCCTCGACGGACTTGCGCTTTCTCTTGGTGGTTCGCTTGGCCATTCAGCCTAGTCCCTCCAGCTTCATCCGGCCCGGGTGGCCCGTAGTGGCAAGGCCGTCGTCTCCAGTGTCGTCAGGTCGAGCCTGGTGGAGGCTTGGTCGATGTCGAATCCGACCACGCCGCCGTTCGCATCCAAGTCCACGTTAAGCCCATCAGCGATCTCCAACGTTTCGGCGCTGGGTCGGTCCAGCAACTCGACGTAGAGGCTGTCGGTCTCCTCGTAGTAGTGCAGCTTCATTCACTCCTCCTTGTAAATCTGCGATCAAAGAAGGCGTTGTGGACGGTCTCGCCATCCGCCAACGTCACGACTCGAAGGAATCGCGGCTCTCGCTCTCCTGGGCGCGTGACCGCGCCCCAGAACCGTAGCCTGCCATCGGGCTGCACTTCGGAGTGGACGGGGTTCGCCACCACTTCGGTGCACCAACGCGGCTCGATGTATGGGCGCTTTCGAAGTACCTGTTCGTTGAAATAGCGTGTGGCCTTCATTGTCCTTCATCTTTGGACCTTAAGCGGTCGCGCTTAGCGGCGCGTGCGAGGGCGGGATGCCCTCGCCCCCAGCGAGTTCGTCGAGTGCGGCCGCGATCCCAGTGTCGAAATCGCGTTCCATCTCGAAGGGTTCGCGCAGTTCCAGAAATGCCCAGCGTCCGTAACAACCGAGCGCGTTGATGCCCGGAATCCAGTGGGTGTGCATGGCGCGTGCCTTGGCTGCGTCATCGTCGCGACGTTGCCCCTTGACCTCGACCACGACATGCAGGGGCTCCACTCCATCCAACACGACGATGAAGTCGGGCACATAGCGGTGGGTGGTGCCGCCGTGCTCGTAGGGCACCTCGAAACCCAGGCTGTGGTTCTTGACCCAGCGGAGCACTTTCGGGTGTGCATCGAGCACGCGACAGAACTCACCTTCCCATGCGCTGTCGAGAATGCACCAGTTCAGGTGGCAGCGATTGCCAGGGGCGTAGCGTTCGGTGCGCGACGTGCGGAAGCTGACGGTGCGGGTTGTCCCCACGGGGTTCAACGGGTCGAGCACTGCCCTCACGGCTTTATCGCGCGAAGCGGCAGCATTGATTCCAGCCCAGATTCTCTCGCAAGCCTTGTCCGCGAGCGGTGCGATCATGATCTGTGCGGGTTGCGTGCTGCCCTTGCAGACGAGATGGGTGCGCAGCCACTGTCGGGTGATTCGCTTCAGCTTGCCGAAAAGGTGCAGCTTGAGATCGCCGTTCGGGTCGCGGTAGTGGTTGTAGAGCAGGCGCTGGGTGAGGAAGTAGACCAGCGTAGATTCGCGTGCGCGGTCCAAGTGCTCGATGGTGAGATCGTGGCCTTCGCCGATGATGCCTTGGTTGTGGGTGATGGTGGGGCCTACGAGGTCGGGGTCGAGGACCAGCCGATGGTCGTCCGTGAAGTTGGCGGTTAGCCGTTCGTCGGGCAGGTCCACGCGATAGCCGGTCACGCGGGGGAAGCGGATTTCAGCGTCGTCTCGTTCGGGGGACAACGCCCTCACATGGACAGTGTCGCTGGGCTTCTGCGGCGGCGCGACCACCGGCTTGGCGGTGAAGGCGAAGGGGATGCCGAACACGTCGGCGTATTCGGCGTTGAAGAGACCCTCGGGGTTCAGCTCGTAGGACTGGCGCCGCAGGGAGCGGCCGATCACCTGTTCGCACAGGAGTTGGGTGCCGAAGGCGCGCAGGCCCAGTACGTGGGTGACGGTGTTGGCGTCCCATCCCTCAGTGAGCATGGCGACGGAGACAACGCAGCGGATTTCCCCACCTAGGCGACCGGGCTTGCCGACGGTGTTCATCACTTCGCGCAGGAGTTCTTGGTCCGTGATCTTTTCGGCGCGCACTTGGTCGCCCGTACGTTCGACGATTTCGCGGCGGAATCGGTCGATCTCGTCGGCAGCAGCTTTCTTGAACGTGTCGTCTAGCTTGTCGCCGGATTCGAGCTGCTGGCTGTCGATGAGGAGGGTCCGGGGCTTGGCTAGGCGCTCGCCCGCGGCGTCGAAGTTGCGGAAGAGCGCTAGGCGGCCGTTGTGGAAGGTCGTCGTGCCGTTGTCATGTTCGCGGTGAAAGCCGGAGATGTAGTCGTGCACGAGCTTCGACGTTGCCGTGTTGTTGCAGACGACGATGAAGCAGGGAGGCACGCCGATGTTGGCCTCCTGCCAGAGGTGGAACGTCTTTTCGTAATGGCCGTAGAGCGCTTCGAGCGCCGTTTGGAGCGCGTTTGGGAGATCAAAGGGGTCGAGGCCGGCGATGCGACGCTTCGGCATGTCCTTACCGATGTGCTCCCACAGGTTGCGGTAGATGGGTATTTCGGCGCCGGGCACGTTGTCCACCACCGGCACGCGGGGGAGTTTGACGATGCCGCATTCGATGGCATCCATCAGGGAGAAGTCGCTCACGGTCCAGGGGAAGAGGGTGCCTTCGGCGTAGCCGGAGCCGCGCAGGAAGAAGGGAGTGGCGGAGAGGTCGAGCACGCGGTTGAGCCCTAGGGTGCGCCCGGCCGCCTCCAAGCCGGAGATCCATACGCGGGCGGCCTCCTCGTTGTGCTTTGCTTCGGTGCGGTCGTCACCGGTGAGCTTGCCTTCGTCGTTCTCGTTCGGGTTCTCGCGGTAGCAGTGGTGTGCTTCGTCGTTTAAGACGAGGATGCCCTTGGTGGTCATGAGTTCGGGCATGACGCGGGCGAGCACTTGGCCTTCGGTCTCGCGGGTGTTTAGCTCGTCGCCGGGGCCCTGGAGCAGGCGTCGGTTCGCCTTGGAGAGCTCCATCGTCTCGCGGGGCATGAAGGCATGGTAGTTGGTGATGACGATCCTGGCTTTGTCGAGTTCGCGCAGCATGTCGGGCGGCACGAGTTCTCGGCTGGCGTAGTAGGAATCTGGGTCGTTCGGTTGCAATACGCGCAGGCGGTCGCGGATGGTGATGCCGGGGGTGACGATCAGAAAGCCTCGGGTGAAGCGCGGGCTGTTGGGACGGCGGACGGCATTGACGGTTTGCCAGGCGATGAGCATGGCCATGACGGTGGTTTTGCCAGCGCCGGTGGCGAGCTTCAGCGCCATGCGCGACAGGCCAGGGTTGGCTTGGTTGCTTGCCCGTTCGATCTCTTCGAGAAAGCGGCTTCCCCGGTTGCCGAGGCTGGGCGCGACTTCGGTAAGCCAGATGACGGTTTCGACCGCTTCCACCTGACAGAAGAAGGGGCGAATGTCGGCGAATTTGTGATGACGCCAGTGCTTGAGCAGGCGGGCGGTTTCGGGCGTCACCCGCCATTGCCGTTCGGGCAGGCCGCGCCATGCGGCGAGTTCCTGGCGCAGGCTGTCGATGAGGGCGATGAGCTGGTATTGCTGATTGCCGGTAGCCAGCGCTTCGCTCTCGGTATCGAGGGATATCTGCCGCTGCTTGCGGCCAGCCTTGCGGGTGGAAGGTATTGGTGAGATGAACGAAACCGCCCTCCGCCCTTCGCCGACGACATCCGTTGGCTGCCGCCCTTCATCAAGCACCCAATGGCGCGTGGGCACCTCGTAGGGCGAGTTCAGGATGGGGCTTTTTTGGAAGGCGTCGGACATGGCGCGGAAGCTTACCGCAAGGACCCTTTGGGGAGTCGTGGGCGTGAGTGCATCTTGCCCTCGTAACGCGCCGTTGCGCACCGTCGTTTGGGAGCGAAGAAGCTCTCGGGAAGGCGCGCCTGCGGCGCGTGCGAGGGCGAGACGCCCTCGCCCCAAAGGAGCCCTCGCAACGTGCCGCCGGGCCTTGAACGAACGGTGGAGGTTGCAGACATGGTTGGGGGAACCGTGTAGGGTTGCGCGCCTTTGTTGGCCTTGGGTTTGGGCATTTGCGAGGAGGGCAATCGACATGAGGCTTGAGGATGTTCGGCACATTGCCGTGCTTGGCGGTGGCGTGATGGGGGGCGGGATTGCCCAGATCATGGCCGGGCTTGGTGGGTATCGGGTTACGGTGCGTGACCTTACCCAAGAGATTCTCGACGAGACCCGAGAGGAGGTGGTCGAGCGCAAGTGGGGCGTGAAGCGGGCGGTGGAGAAGGGCAAGCTCGGCTTCGACCAGGCGTTGCGCGCCATCGAGAACGTGAGCTACACGCTGGACTTGGCCGACATCGCGGACTGCGACCTCATCATCGAGGCCGTGCCGGAGAAGCTCGAGCTCAAGCAGCAGGTGTTTGCGGAGCTCGACGGCATCGTCAAGGCGGACTCCATCTTTGCTTCCAACACGTCGGGCTTCGTGATTGCCGAGCTTGCGCGGGACGTGAGCGTGGCGCGCAAGGCCAACTTCATCGGCATGCACTTCTCGAACCCCGTGCCGGTGATGCGGATGCTGGAGGTCATCAGCACAGAGGAGTCGGATCCAGAGGTGGCCGAGATCGCCAAGGCAGTAGGCGAGAAAGCCGGACGCGTGGTGTCGATGGTGAAGGACAAGCCGGGAACGTATGGCTTCATCCTGAACCGCGTCTTTGCCGCTGCGGCGCGGGAGGCGCGGCAGATTGTGGACGACGGCCTGGCTACGCCGGAGGATGTGGACAAGGCGATGATCACCGGGCGGAACTGGCCGGCGGCGTTCTTTGGCTCGCGTGGGGGTATCGGGAAGCAGTGGTAGATGGGGTGATGCGTGCGTCATCTCTACCCCGATGCAGATGACTTAGGGGCGACCCTCCTGGTCGCCCGTGTCGATTGAACCGAGCCCTCTGCATGCCTGAACACGGGCGAGGACAAACCTCGCCGCTACGAGGACGCGCACCTTGCGGTGCGTTGGAGGGCGAGACGCCCTCCTTCCGGGAGACAACGTTCTGCCTCGAAAGGAGTGCTTGCCGATGGAACTCTATGACGTGATGCGCACGACCTTTGCGGCGCGGGATTTCGTAGACGAGCCCGTGCCTGACGATGTGCTGCATCGGATTCTCGACAATGCGCGGTTTGCGCCGAGTGGCGGGAATCGGCAGGGGTGGCGGGTGATCGTCGTACGCGACTCGGGCAAGCGGGAAGCGCTGGTTCCCCTGATCGAGCCGACCTTTCGTCGCTATCTGGCGGAGGTGCGCGCCGGGGCCAATCCTTGGAACGTCGTTGCGCCGGCGGAGGTTAGCCAGGAAGAACTCGACGCTGTGGTGATCCCGCCGGGGTTTATCGAGCGATTGGCTCGTGCGCCGGTGCTGTTACTGGTGACGGTGGACTTGGCGGTGGTGGCGGCAATGGACCGGCATCTGCCCCGCATCGGCGTTGTCCCTGGTGCCTCAATCTATCCCTTTGTCTGGAACATTCTTCTCGCCGCCCGGAACGAAGGGCTCGGCGGCACGCTCACGACCTTTGTGGCGGCCCGGGAACCGGATGTGAAGGCGCTGTTCGACATTCCCGAGAGTCATGCCGTCGCCGCCATGTTGCCGATGGGCAAGCCCGTGCGGCAACTCACGCGGTTGTCGCGCAAACCCGTGGGAGAGTTCGCTACCGTGGACGGTTTCGGCGGCGTCCCCCTGTAAGAGGCCCTGCTCGCGAGACGTCTATGTCCCAGCGAAGAACCGCTGCGGGTTGTCCACGAATAGGGTGTCGATCGTGCTGTCGTTGACGCCCATGTCCTTGAGGTCGGGAATCACGTGCCGGTGCATGTAGAGGTATTGGTCTGGGTTGGCCAGGGTGAAGGCGTGTTCGTCGGGGACCTTGCCGTCCGGGCCCTCGTTGTGGATGTGCAGGCAAATGCAGTCGTGGGCGGGGCAGAGGCGGTCGCCGTAGCCCATGTCGATGAGTGCCTTGAGGGTCACGGTGCGCATGTGCGGGCTGACGAAACGGCCCGGGTAGCGGTCTAGGCCCAAGTAGCAGCCCTGGTCGAGAATCCACTTCAGGTATTCGGTATCGGTGGTGTCGTTGGAATGGTCGATCTTGACGCGGGTGAGATCGACGCCTTCCTCCTTGAAGATGGCGATCTGGCGACGGGCGACATGGCCGGTGGGGTAGGAGTGCACCATGATCGGCAGGCCCGTCTCGTTGTGGGCGCGGGCGACGGCGCGGGCCATGATTTCGAGCTCCGGGGTGACACCTTCAAAGTCGGCAGCGCACTTGAGGATGCCGGCCTTGATGTCGGTTCCGCGAAAGCCTTGCTCGATGTCGCGGATGAACTCCCGTGCCATCTGGTTGGGCGAGACGCCGCGGATGAAGCGTGGCACGTCCAACCACCAGCCGGTTACGTTGACGATGTTGACGCCGGATTCGGCGGAGACCCGGCGGAGGAGTTCGGGGTCACGGCCAAGGTCGAAGGTGGTGGCATCGATCATGGTGTCGATGCCGCCGGCCTTGGCGCGCTTGAGGCAGTCGATGGCGCGTTGTTCGCGGTTCGGGCCCAGGAGGTCTGGGTAGCTGCGGTACATGCCGCTCGCGCTCACCATCACGTGCTCGTGCATGAGGGTGAAGCCCATGTCGGCGGGGTCGAGCGGGCCGGTCACGGAGTTGATGGTCATGGCTGCGCCTCCTCGTGGGTGCGCCAAGCGTAACCTAGGAGCTTGTGCAGTAGAACGGCGGCGCAGCGTCGTTGTGCGCGCAAGCTCATAGGGAGGTGGGGGCTGGGGCCAGACCCCGAGCGCAAGTGCGTGACAAGGCGGGCCTTCGGAGGGAAGGCATTCTGCCTTCCCTGCGCGCCCTCTGGCGCCCTGACCGCAACTTTAAACAAGAAAGCGCCTATCGGCGCTAGGGGCGCGCCCTTCAGGCGCGTCAGCAGAATGCCTTCTCTCGTTTGGAACAAATCGCGTAACCCGTTGATACGTGGAGAATTCGACTCGAAGCGAGGGCCCTGGGGGCGAGGGCGTCCCGCCCTCGCACGCG